>CALCCB010000053.1 GCA_937899625.1 uncultured Bacteroidota bacterium | reverse complement strand
TGGGACAAGGAGTCCGGATTGAAGCATTAACTGCAGTAACCCAATCGTTTTTAGAGTAATACTTTTACCTCCTGCATTTGGTCCTGAAATGACAAGCATTCGGCTTGATCGATCCATGGTAATGAACTGTGGAATAGTCTTCTTTCCATTATTTTTATTGTTCAACCATAAAATTGGGTGAAATGCGTCGATCAATTCCAGTCGTGTTTCATTCACGATTCCTGGTAATACACAATTCAAGTTGATCGCGAGTTTTGTTTTTGCATTGATGAAATCAAGTTCAGTTAAAATGAACTGATATGTTTTGATCAACGGAAGGAAGGTCGCAAGGGTTCTTGTAAGCTCCTGTAGAATTCGATAGATCTCTTTTCGTTCATCGTCCAGCAAGAGCTCCAGTTCATTGTTCACTTGAATGTTTATTTGTGGCTCAATGAAGGTTAAGCTTCCTGTTTTACTGGATCCCACAACCGTTCCGGAAATCTTTCTTTTATGAGTTGATAAAACGGTCAAGACCCGTCTTTCGTTGATGAAAGTTTCCCTCGTTTCTGCCAACAAATTGTCCTTGGTTAATCGCCTTAATTCCTTGTCGAAATTTCTGTTGATCTGATTTCTGACCACCTTAATTTTCTGTCGGATCTCAAACAGCAGGGGGGAGGCATCATCTTTAACATTACCATTTCGATCAAAGATCTGATCGATTGCTTCAATAATTTCGTTCGTGAAATAAGCCTCTTTGAAAAGATCAGAGAGCAGAGGATAGTCTTTCTCCCGTTTGTCAAAAAAATACAATAAGCGATTGATCAGATCTGAAGCAACACTGATCCGAATATAACCCTCCAGTTGAAGGACTGAATTTTTCACCGGTAATATTCTCAGTTCAGTCTCAAGTTCTTCGAAATCCAAAGCAGGAAAACTTTCACCGGTTGTCCTGATCGTCAAGAGCTCATTCACGGTATTCAGATCTTTTGTGATCTGATCGAATTTGTTTGAAGGTTTAAGTTCCTGAATTCGCTTTCTGGAAGTTCCTCCAATAGCATATTCCTCCAACCAGTTGATCAGTGTGTCAAATTCCAGATCCTGTATAGTTTGAAGGTCAAAAGCTTGCATGTCACAAAGATAATGGGGAATTCTTCGTCTGGAACACTAATTTTGCATGGATATTACCTAATTTTAAAATAAAAAATGAAGATCATTTCTTTCAATGTCAACGGAATCAGGGCGATCATGCAAAAGTCGTTTTTGAAAGATATGCGTGAGCTTGATGCCGATATCATTTGCCTTCAAGAAACGAAAGCTACTGTTGATCAGGTAAAAGAGACCGTTGCACCCCTCAAAGATTATCATGTTTATGCAAATGAAGCGGAAAGGAAAGGCTATTCAGGCACTGCCATTCTGACGAAACATCAGCCTATTTCGGTAACCTATTATATTGGAGTTGGAAAACACGATAATGAGGGTAGAATAACTTGTGCTGAGTTTGAGGAGTTTTATCTGATCAATGTGTATGTACCTAATTCAGGAAGTGAATTACTTCGTCTTGATTATCGACAGTCATGGGATCAGGAGTTTCTTAAATACCTTAAAAAACTGGAGGAATCAAAACCAGTAGTGGTTTGCGGTGATTTCAATGTTGCACATAAGGAGATCGATCTTGCAAGACCAAAACAGAATTACAATAAGGCTGCTGGATTTATGCAGGAGGAGATCGACGGCATGGATGCTTACTCGAAAGCGGGATTAATCGATACTTTCAGAGTCTTGAACGGAGATGAGGTCAAATACTCATGGTGGAGTTATCGCGCCGGAGCCAGAGGGAAGAACATTGGCTGGAGAATTGATTATTTTATGGTGTCTGAATCCTTCTTACCCAAGGTAAAGGAATCATTCATACTGAATGAAATTCATGGGTCAGACCATTGTCCGGTAGGAATATTAATAAAATAATAAAGGCCGCTAAAAGCGGCCTTTATTATTAAAGCAAATCTAATTACTGCTTCTTTGAGCAGCAAGATTTTCCTTCAGTAGACTTAGAAGAACATGATCCAGCAGTTGCTTTAGACTCAGCTGAACAACAAGATGCTTTCTTCTTTTTCTTCTTTTTCTTATCATCTTTCTTGATTTCAGTCTTAACTCCAGTTGAAGCTGCATATGCAGTTGAAGCAACTGAACCAGTGAAAGTGATCAATGCGATTGCAAAAAGTACTTTTTTCATGGCCAATTTTTTTATAAAATTAATAAAATTTATACTAGTTCCCCAATTTTCGTCAGTTTTGCCTTTACGACGTCACCGATTTTAACATTTATTTTTGAATCCAGTGGTAAGAATACATCAATTCTTGAACCAAATTTGATAAACCCGAATTCTTCTCCTGTTCTTACTTTTTGTTCATCTTGAACATAATAGCAAATTCTTCTTGCTACCGCCCCTGCGATTTGTCTGAATAAAACTTCCTTGCCAGAAGAATGTTCGATTACTATTGTCGTTCTTTCATTATCAGTACTGCTCTTCGGATGCCAAGCAACAAGAAATAATCCAGGGTGATATTTGACGTACTTAATAATTCCTGAAATTGGGTTGTAGTTGGCATGAACATTTAGAGGAGACATGAAGATACTTACTTGAATTCTTTTGTCCTTGAAATATTCTGATTCTTCCACCTCTTCAATTACCACTACTTTTCCATCAGCAGGACACATGACATCGTCTGCAGCAAACATGCAGCTTCTGTTTGGTATTCTGAAGAATTGAATGATCAGGTATGCCATTACCAGAACACCAGCTGTAAGCAAGTAAAATAACCAGGACCAGCCCAGGAAATTGAATAAAAAATAATTACCTACTTGTATGAGACTCAATAGAATGAGTCCTACAGTCATGATAACATAGCCCTCTCGATGTAAGGTCATTTCAAAAAAATTTTGTCAAAAATAGCTATAAATCATTGACCAGCTATAGAAAAAAGGAATAGCAAATAAAGCTGCATCAAAACGATCAAGAATTCCTCCATGACCTGGAAGGATTGTTCCGGAATCTTTGATGTTTAAACTTCTTTTGAATAGGCTTTCCAGAAGATCACCATATATGGCACAAGGAGCAATAATTGCAGCTGAAACCATCCAGAATAATTCGTGACCCTGATTAATATACGCACCAATCAACCAACCAAAGATCAAGGTCATAATAATCCCGCCAATCGTTCCTTCCCAGGTTTTTTTAGGAGAGATGCGCTCAAAGAGTTTTGTTTTCCCAAATGCCCGACCTGAAAGATAGGCGAAAGTGTCATTTGTCCAGATCAAAATGAACATGCCAATCACGGAAGGCATAAACTGGTCATTTCTCAAGTTCAGATCTACAGCAAGATAAAAAGGCAAAACAACGTAAATGATACCAAAGAATAAAACTGAAATGTTGATCAATGGATGTTCTTTTTTCTTCCATAGCTCACTAAGGATAAGCGTAAAAAACAAGGGAGCGATAAGGACAAGCGAGATCACCGGGATCCACTCGAGGCTAATTCCAACAAGAATGAAGAAGATGAAAAGTCCAATGAATAAACCAATTTCTCTACTAACAGCAACAATTGTGTGTCCCTTAAAAAGGGAAAAAAACTCGTTCAATCCAAGAATCGTAACCAATGAAAAAACGCCTAACTGAGCATATGGACCATATAATATTGATCCAATAATAATGGTGACAAAAATTGCACCCGTTATAGCTCTCAGCAGTAAATTACTCATTTACTTCATTTAGGTTCTTTTCGAAGACTTATTGATCTTCTTTATCAGTAACTGAGTCTTCATCGTCTGAAGAAGATTCGTCTGTCTTTACATTGCTTTCAACCTCGTTAGACTCTTCCGAAATTACTTCCGTCTCGCTAGACTTTTCTTCAACGATCTCTTCAGCACTGGTCTCTTCAGAAGGGATGACATGTTCATCTTCCGGATCCCAAGGTCTTTTGCCAAAAATCTCGATCAGATCTTCTTTAAAAATGACTTCAGAAGTTAAAAGCTTATTAGCAAGTTGTCTTAGTTGATCCTCATGATTTTTAAGTATCTCGATTGCACGTGCATATTGAGTCTCAATGATCTTGCTTACCTCCTCATCAATGATACGTGCGGTATCATCAGAATAAGGCTTTGTGAAAGCATCTCTTCCCTGAGAATCATAGTATGAGATATTTCCGATCTTATCATTCAAACCATACATCGTAACCATGGCATATGACTGTTTTGTGACCTTCTCCAAATCACTCAATGCTCCTGTACTGATTCTTCCAAAGATCACCTTCTCCGCGGCTCTACCTCCAAGTGCCGAACACATTTCGTCCAGGATCTGATCCGTCATCGTGATACTTCTTTCTTCCGGAAGATACCATGCTGCTCCTAAAGATTGACCTCTTGGAACAATTGTTACTTTAACCAAAGGAGATGCATGTTCAAGCAACCAAGAAATTGTAGCGTGACCAGCTTCATGGAACGCAATTACTTGTTTTTCATCCTTCGTGATGATCTTGTTCTTCTTTTCAAGTCCTCCGACAATTCGATCTACAGCATCAAGGAAATCTTGTTTCTGAACGAATTTTTTCTCTTTTCTTGCTGCAATAAGCGCAGCTTCATTACATAGGTTTGCAATATCTGCTCCAGAGAAACCAGGAGTTTGTCTTGCTAAAAAGTCTATATCGATACCTGGCTCCAGTTTGATTGGCTTCAAGTGAACTTTGAAGATCTCTTTTCGCTCATTGATATCTGGCATATCAACATAGATCTGACGGTCAAATCGACCGGCTCTCATCAATGCAGAATCCAATACATCAGCTCTGTTTGTTGCAGCAAGGATGATCACACCTGAATTGGTGCCAAATCCATCCATTTCCGTAAGCAACTGGTTCAATGTGTTTTCACGTTCGTCATTCGAATTGAATCCATTGTTTTTTCCTCTTGCTCTACCTATGGCATCGATTTCATCGATGAAAATGATCGATGGGGCTTTTTCTTTTGCTTGTTTGAAAAGGTCTCTTACTCTTGAAGCTCCAACTCCAACAAACATCTCTACGAAGTCTGACCCGGATAATGAAAAGAATGGCACCTTCGCTTCACCGGCAACGGCTTTCGCAAGTAAGGTCTTACCTGTCCCCGGAGGACCTACCAGTAAGGCACCTTTTGGAATTTTTGCTCCTAACTCAGTATATTTCTTCGGATTCTTAAGGAATTCAACGATCTCTACGATCTCTTCTTTGGCACCTTCCAGACCGGCAACATCTTTAAACGTTACATTGGTCGTTTTACCTTTTTCATAGACCTGTGCCTTTGATTTTCCAATATTAAAGATCTGTCCTCCTGCACCTCCTGCACCACCTCCGCCGGACATTCTTCTCATTACAAAGATCCAGATAACGATCATTAGACCAATAGGGAGTAAGAATTGTAGGATGCTTCCGATATAATTGATTTCTTCATCGGTAGTAAATTCAAGAAGAGGAATCGTTTCTTTATCCTCAGTACTCAGCTTAGTATTCTCTTCTTTGATCTTTTTATTGATCTCATCTACTTTTGATTCAAAGTTACCTGCATCCACTATGGTTAATTCATAAACCGGCTCTGATTGTCTCAAAGCTGAATTATTGTTCAGAGATTCCTTGATCGTTTTTAGTTTCTTGTCATTCGATTTCTTCACATATTCCTTTCCTTCAATAGTAAGTTTAAAATCAACTCTAACCTTATTGATCAATTCAACTTCGGTAACATATCCTTGCTCAGCAAGATGATCGAAAGTGCTCTGGAATTTCACAGGGATACGTCCTACGGATCCACTGAAAAGTTGAAATCCGATTAAAGCAACCCCAATTATTGCATAGATCCAGTATATGGAAAAAGGATTCTTTTTTTTGTTTTGTTCTGACATCTTTTTACTTCATTATAAGTTGGGTACATCCTTGCGCACTGCATCCGCCCACAGATCTTCAAGATCGTAAAAAGGACGCGCATCTTTGTAAAAGATATGAGCAACAACGTTGATATAGTCCAGAAGAACCCATTCTGAATTCGTCTTACCTTCTATATGCCAAGGTTTTTCTTTTAACTCTTTTCTTGTGTGTCTCGTAACCGTGTTACTTATACCTTCCACCTGAGTACTTGATTCACCACTGCAGATCACAAAGAAGTCACATACTGCATTGGTGATTTCTCTTAGATCAAGAACTACGATGTCCTGAGCTTTGTTTTCCTGCATTCCCTCCACTATCGCATCACACAATACTTTTGAGTCAACTTCCTTATTTACCTTACGCATTCGCTGTTTTTAGAATGTACAAATCTAACTTTATATTTTAACTTTACTCAACCGTATAACCCCTTGTCCTCTGATTTGTTTATGCAAATAGGTAAAAAAATCATATCGCTTGATTCTGTAGATTCCACCAACAATTTTGCTGCCAACCTCATAAAGGAGGGTAGAGCCATACATGGTCAGGTAATTTTGGCAGAAGAGCAAACTAATGGTAGGGGACAAAGAGGTGCGAACTGGTACTCTGGCGGGGGATTAAACCTTTTGATGTCAGTTATTCTTCTTCAGGACAATATGTCAGCGAAAGATCAGTTTGATTTGATCATTGTCAGTTCATTAGCAGTTTCCGACCTTTTGAATGATCTGAACATTCCTTCAAAGATCAAATGGCCGAATGACATTTATGTCGATGATCAGAAAATATGCGGGATGCTGATTGAAAACCAGGTTAAAAATGGGACGATTTCAAGCACAGTTTTGGGTATAGGACTGAATGTCAATCAGATCGATTTTGAAGGTTTGGAAGCGATTTCGATCAGGCAAGTGAATGGAGAATTCTCCTCCATGAAAGAAATCGCAGTGTCCCTTTGTTCGCGTATTGAGAATAGAATCGACGAGTATTCCCGTTTAGGGATTGAAAATCTGAGGAAACAATACCTTTCCAGGCTTTATCAGATAGATGAATGGTGTTTATACCAAGAAAACTCGGAACCATTTGAAGGAAAGATCATAGGTATAGATGCGCAAGGATACTTGTTGATCGAAAACCGATCTGGGGAGGCAACTCCATATGACCTTAAAGAAGTGAAATTTCTTAAGCGAAATACTCTTTAAGTTTTTCTGACATCAGATTAAATAGGGCTGTTAAAGGCTTTTCCACCATCATTTTGAGGAATATGTTCACGTCGCCATCGAATTCAATGTATCCCTCAGTAGAATCATCTTGCTCTTGAAGATGTATAGTCAGTTTGAACGAAAATGGAGCACCTTGTCCAGATTTCATGAAGATCTTGTTTAGACCATCCTGACCATCATGGATCAATGGAATAATTACCCCGCCCTGAACTTTAAATGAACATTCTGAAGGAACCGCCTTCCAATCTGTAATTTTATCTTGCGGAAGCAAATGAATAAGGTTCTCAGCATTCAACAAAAATTCAACGATCTTTTCCCGATTTGCCGCAACGATTACCTTATTACTATCGATCTTCATGATGATTATTTTTTCCACGTTTCAGGCTGATCTTTCCATTCTCTTAAAGATTGGAGATCACTCTCTGTAATGTATTCTTTTTGCAATGCTTCTTCGATCAAGAAATCATAGTTTGTAAGTGTAACATACGGACAATTTGCTTCTCTGAATTTCTCATCAGCAATCTTAAATCCATAGGTGAATGTTGCCACAAGTCCTTTAACATCGAGTCCTGCTGATTTCAAGGCTTCAATGGCCTTAATACTGCTCCCCCCTGTTGAGATCAAATCCTCAATAACAACTACTTTCTGACCTTTTTCAAAGTGACCTTCAACCTGATTTCCCATCCCATGCTCTTTAGCTGAACTTCGCACGTAGATAAATGGTAGGCCTAGCTCCTGAGCAATAAGTGCTCCTTGTGGAATACCTCCAGTAGCAACTCCTGCAATGACATCAGGTTTTCCAAAACATTCAATAATCGATTCTGAATACGATTGACGAATAAAGGTTCTGATATTTGGATAAGAAAGGGTAATTCTATTGTCACAATAGATTGGAGAATTCCATCCGGAAGCCCAAGTAAAAGGAGCGTTTGGTTGAAGTTTTACTGCTTTAACTTGTAACAGAAATTCGGCTACCTTTAGGGCTTTATCGTTATTAACTATCATAGCGGCCCAAATGTACGAAGTTTTTATAGACGACAGAAAGGTAATTTTTACACAAAAAAGAGGTGATATTAACGGGGTAGATCAATTTAAAGAGTTGACGGACCCTTATGTTGATTATCTTATGCCACTTGTGAAAATGGCAAAACCATTTGATCAACTAACTATTGAATTGGATCATTTGCACAATGATTTCGAGACAATCTTTTCAATACATGATAAGGTAGATGCGGCTGGAGGAATTGTCAGGGCAGAAGATAAAAGTCTCTTTATCTTTCGGAATGGTAAGTGGGATATTCCAAAGGGTAAAGTTGATGATGGAGAGGAGATAAAGGAAACAGCAATTCGTGAAATCGAAGAAGAATGTGGTATTACCGAGCTGGAAATTCGCTCCAAGATCTGCGAAACCCTGCACACGTATGATTATCATGGAATACCAACAATAAAGAAAACGTACTGGTATTATTTAACTACAAATAATATAAAGAAGGGCTTTCCTCAAGTTGAAGAAGGAATTACTGAAGTAAGCTGGATAGGTGATTCAGAACTGGAAATTGTTCGATCAAATACGTTCTTTACCATCGACCACGTTCTTTCTAAATATCAAGTACTGAAGAAATAATTTTTTGTTAAAACTCATTTTTGGTAAAACTTTTGTTGTAATCTTACCAAACAAAATAATTTAACATGAAAACATTATTCGTTGCCTTGGTAGTTTTACTTGCAACTCCGTCATTTGCTCAGGAAACAGTTGTAAAAGAAACAAAGAAAGAAGTGAAGAAGCCTGCTAAAGGACTTACGTTTACAAAATTGGAAATCGTTAGAAATGATATTCCTTATGGGTCGGATGAGTCATTTATTTTTGAATTCAAAAATGATTCTAAAATTCCAGCGATCATTCAAGGAGTTCAGACAAGTTGTGGTTGTACAGCTGCTGAAAAGCCATCTGAGCCAATCAAACCGGGTAAGAAATCGAAGATCGTAGTAAAGTATGACACAAAACGAGTAGGTAACTTTACGAAAACGATCACAGTTACGTCAAATGTTTCAGAACCAATAGTTCTTACGATTAAAGGGACTGTTCTTCCTCAGGAAACGAAGGAATAAAACATTTCGAAATATAATTGAGAAGGTGGGAAATCCCACCTTTTTTTTGCGAGTGCATTTTTGTTTACCCTTTTCAATTCAAATATTTTAAGTAAAAATTACTATATTGATTTAAAAAAAATTATGAAAACTGTGTTTTTTCTCTCGTTCTTCATTTATTCGTCGGCTCTTTTTTCTCAAATTCCGATTACAAGTGAACTGATAGATTGCATGTCTGGTAAGAAAGTCAAAGGTTATGTATGTCTCTGTGAAAGAAACGATTTTGGTAATTTCCAATCTGTCAAGAAGTACAAATTGGTTCTCAAATTTGGATGCAAAAAAAAAATTTAATACCTCAATCTTTAGAAACGGAGACACTATTCAATAGGCCAAATCCGCAGAAGAATGGGTGAAGGCAGGTTCAGAAAAAAAAACGATTTGGAGTTATTACGAAAATGATTCTTCAATTGACTCTAGTTATGGTAAATTATACAATTGGTATGCTGTTAATGACCCACGCGGAATAGCACCAGAGGGATATCATATACCATCCAATGATGAATGGAATACCTTAATTGTTTTTCTTGGCACCTCAGACTTCGCAGTTCTAATGCTGAAAAGTACCTCAGGATGGGAGAAAGACGGAAATGGCTCTGAAAATGATGGATTTTTAGGGCTTCCTGGTGGCTTAAGAATGGCTGATGGTTCTTTTGATCAGTTTGGAAGTTTAAGTTATTGGTGGAGTAGTAGCTCGATCAATGAATTTACAGCATCTTTTAGTTACTTGAATTTTGAAAATAATAACGTGTTCTCATTCAATTTTCTTAAGATTTATCGACTTTCTATTCGATGCATAAAAGATTGATTTGAATCACTTTTATTGTCGCTCTTATTATTTAATGTTATGTCCAAATAAATCTAAGAATTATGTTCTAAAATGACCTTCCCAGAACTCATAAACAATTAGCTGCGGTACCCAACTTAAAAGGACACAATAAAAATAAATGTTTTGATCTGGAATGAAAAATTCGAACGCAATAAACATATTGATCCGCAACCAAATGGCACTTGTCAGCAAAATATAAAAACGTTTCATCCAGATAGAGTGGGTCAACTGATCACCAGAGCGGATTTTTTTCCAGCCACTTATTATAGACATCAGACTGAGGGATGTGAGCGCGATGAATAAAACGGAAGATTTTGTTCCTGAAGAATTTAAAAAGCTCAATATGAACCCTGTAGGAATGAGAAGAATAATACCTATAAACAGGGTTATTTTTCCAAGTTTTCTATGAAAATTAGGCCATTTGTGTTCTATTCTTCCAAAGATTAAAATACTAGTTAATAGAATTAGTATGAAGGCCGAAAATCCATGCAATCCAATTGTCCAGCGCATCAAATTCAATTGATGATCAGGAACTAAAAGAAGATACCCTGTCTTCTCAGGTCGATGTAAATAGCTCATCGCTCCGAACAAAATCAGTCCGGAAATACCTAGTATTATAATCGAAATAATCTTTTTATCCTGCCCAGACAACAACTCTTCTTTGAGGTTTTAATTCAGACTCCTTTGTGGACCTTAGGGTCTTTTCCATATTTTGAAGAAAATAAATGTTCTGCTTTTCGATAGGTGTCAGGAGATGATCAACATTTTTAGAGACAGGTTTATACCATGAAAGTGATCTAAAATGTGAGTTGATCTTAGGATCACTAAACAGACAGCCGTGTCTGGCATAGATTTCATTGATCACGTAACGAATATCATTCGCAGTTAAATGATTGTATTCAACAACCCAGCCATCGTATCCGTCATCCTCCCAATCACTGAAATTTGGTGAAAC
The DNA here is from genome assembly GCA_937899625.1 of uncultured Bacteroidota bacterium. Classification (GTDB taxonomy): domain Bacteria; phylum Bacteroidota; class Bacteroidia; order Flavobacteriales_D; family Crocinitomicaceae; genus M0103. The sequence continues at coordinate 42,064 of CALCCB010000053.1, read as the reverse complement.
GGGGAATTTTGTAATGTTATTGATGTGTTGATCATTCTTCAAAAAACAACCTTTTAAATCTTTTTCTGATAGTTTTTTAACGCTCGCCATTGGGAACAAGCATCCAGCATAAAGTGGAGTAATTGTGCCATTATCATTTATTTTGTAATAATTATACATGGTCATAGCGATAAACAAAGAGTCCATTCCCTTTTTGGCATATTCGTTATCGTTAAAAATCCAGTATTGAATTTCGGCTATTGAATCGCCAATGAATGAAAAAGTATTCTCTCCGCATTCACTGCATTTGTTCTGCAGACTATAGTCAGAGAATTCATTCAGCTTTACTTTTTTCTTCACTGTGTTTTTCTTGTCGATAGATACTAGGTATTGTTCTTCAGTCATCCAGCCACGACCATCTACCCCCCTTTCATAAAATGAATAGAGTAGTGCGGTGTTGTTCTTTTTATTTGTCTTGGCTAGTACTTTATTCGCTTTCAATTCTTCGATTCCAAGGGAAGAATCCTTTAACATAACCCCTGTAACAAATTGTGGAACCACTCCAAGAGAATAGAGGAACGACGGGCTGACATATAAACCGGCATAATTCTCTTCCTTATATTCATCATTGAATAATTCCGTATTTATCCAAAGACCAAAATCTTCTGATTGAACGTCAATTTTTAGATTGGGCAACAATGATCTGTATCCTGGAAATTCCTCTTCATTAATTTTTTTAACTGTACCGTCATCGTATAATTTTTCATAGAGATCACCTTTTTTGCCAATTGCCAGGTAACCCATAATTTGACTAGGAAAGATTTGATCATATGTTGATCCTACAAAACGCTTATTCAAATAGTCAAAAAGCTGGTATCCCTTTGTGTCTTTGACTTCAACGTATCCATAGGCAATTTGACCTGGATTCCCGATTTTTGAATATTCATTGGGCAGTAGGGTGTCACCGTCCGATCCTACCAATCCAAACTTTAAAGTATTGAGTACTTTGGAATCATGCAGGGAGTAGAGATCAAATTTTTTATTGGCAGATACGAATAGGTTTCCATCTTGAGTTATACATAAGAAGGGAAGGTGTTTATGTTTTTTACTAGCCCTCTGGAAATCTGCAAGTGCAGAATTGGGGAGATTTACACCGGGTCTGGAAAAAGTAACCGGTTCTCTTGGCGATTGATCTTCAGGTTTACTATTTTCAACTTTGACTTTCTTGGTCTTTTTTCCGTTGCTCTTGTTGTCACAAGAGGAAACGACAATTGAGATCATTGCAATTATTACAAAGAATACCCTCATTTCTGCTGATCTATTTTTTGGTTAACACCGTAGCACTTGCTTGTGCGGTTGGCATAATGACAATATCATTTATGGTAACGTGCGATGGTCTGCTTGCAACAAACCAAACTGTTTCCGCTATATCCTGAGCGACAAGTGGATCGTAACCATCGTATACTGAATCTGCAGTTTTCTGGTCACCCTTGAATCGAACGATGGAGAATTCTGTTTCAGCAGCCCCAGGAGCAATGTTCGTGACCTTTATCCCATACTCTATCAGATCGATTCGCATAGCTCTTGAAAGGGCATCAACTGCATGTTTTGAAGCACAATACACATTTCCTCCGGGATAGACTTCCTTTCCTGCAATACTGGCGATATTTATGATCTGACGACCCGGTTGAAGTTTTAGATATGGAACAACAGCTTTTGTAACGTAAAGTAGTCCCTTGACATTCGTATCTATCATTCGATTCCAGTCATCTGTAATACCAGAATCAATTGGACCCCTGCCAACTGCTAGGCCAGCATTATTGATGAGAATACTGATATTTTTTTTGATCGGATCGGGCAAAGATATGACAGCTTTGTTCACCATTTGTTCATCACGAACATCCATAACAAGAGACTGGACATCCACTTTATACTTTTCTTTCAGCTCATTCTGAAGAGAAAGAAGACGGTCCTCTCTTCTTCCGGTAATGATCAATGGATACCCTTTTGATGCAAATAGACGAGCGCATGCTGCTCCGAAACCCGATGTCGCACCAGTAATGAAAACATAATCATTCATGTCTGAATATTTTTTTAGGATCAACGATAATGCAAGCCGCTAATACAAGAGCCAGCTGGGCCGGAAATCTGTATCTCGCAATTGCTCCAATTACAGGTGTTGTCCACCCGATTAAAAGGAACAATGCCAGGGCAAAAACAATAAGAGAAAAATAGATATTTTTTTCATCAAATGAGAGCGATCTCCTCCGTAGAATTGAAAATGCAAACAGAAAGAAGATCAACCAAAGTTCAATAAACGATGGGAATTTGAGCCAGCTGCCTTTATCTGTAGGGAAAGGTCTTAGTATGCTAAAAGAGAATGCTTCCGGTATGTTTTTGATCATTTGAGCCGGATCTTCAAGTATAAGTGTCGGTTCAATATAGCTTTCACAACCTACCGAATGAAAGGCTAGCTTCCATGGTGTGGTGTTCGGTTTTAGCTTTACCGGTATTGGTCTTTTAACCTTTCCAAAATAAATGACATACGCATCTGTTGGTTCGGTCAGATAGACATCGCCATTATCATAGCGGAGTAGTTTATTCTGATCAGGAGTAAAATAATAGTAAAGTGAATCACTTAAAACATGGATCCCTCCTTTTCCAACATTGTTGAAGTCAAACTGTTTCCTGGAGATGTAAGTCACTGTATTTTTTCCAAGCGAAGGAATAACTACAAAAGCTCCTGTTATGATCAGAAGAAAGCCTATGGAAGCGATCATTACCCTTCCTCGGGAAATGTATTTGAATATCAGATAAAACAGAAAGGCGGGTATGGCACAAAAAAGGATATAAGGTTTGAACATAAAACTTAAAAGAAGTCCAAGTGAACCGAAAAAAATTTTCCTGACAATAGACATTGAATTGTCTATAATGGCTCTTAAGAGCAAGGTGATACCGAGAAACATGAATGGTTCTTTAAGTATTCCTGACGTCCAGAAAAGAGTACTCGGCACAAGAATAAGGATCCAGAAGAAAAGTACTGGAGAAAGTGAAGTTAACTTTTTGAAGGTTAAATACAGCTGTTTTGTTGACAGCAACGATACTGCGGCTATAATTAGCATGTGCACCGTTTCACGATGAAAAGAGATAAAATGGATCAGACTATGTACACGAAGCACATTTTTTGAATCATTGATCAGGGTTAGATTACCAACATCCCAGTGATTGGTTTGGGATAAGTAATGATGTATGATCTCTTTAGATTCACCAATTCCAGTCAGAAGTTTGAGATAATCAATTGGAGATATACTAAAAACATCAAAAAGGATCCGGCTTTCTCTCATAAAGGCCCCTGCGTCAGCAGAAAGTGCTCCTCTGCCGTAAAGGACAGAATAAACGAAAATGAAAAAAATACCGGCTAAAACTTTTATTAGATAGGCAAATGAAAAAGTCCAATTCCCTAAATCTTTAATTTTCAGGATACCAATATATCTGAATGCCACGAAGATGAGCAGGAAAATGAAGATATCGTAAAAGATCACACTATCAATTTGTCGTAAAAATAGAAATAACTACGGATTGATTGTGGTCAATTTGTCTTTGATTCAGGTCATTCTGTCAGTAAAATGACCATGGCACAAAGATTGAAAAATGATATCACAAATTGAAATTATTATGAGAACAGGGCAGATCAACGTGCAAACGGAAAATATCTTTCCGATCATTAAAAAGTTTCTTTATTCAGACCATGAGATCTTTTTAAGAGAATTGGTTTCAAACGCTGTAGATGCGAGTCAGAAACTTAAAGTTCTGGCAAAAAATGGTGAGTTTAAAGGAGATCTTGGTGAATTGAAAGTGGAAGTAATTCTCGATAAGGAGAATAAAATGCTGACGATCAGAGATCGAGGGATTGGTATGACAGCTGATGAGATCGATAAGTACATTAATCAGATCGCTTTTTCTGGTGCCGAAGAATTTGTACAACAGTATAAAGGAAAAGAAGGTGCTGAACAGATCATTGGTCATTTTGGACTAGGATTCTATTCTGCATTTATGGTTGCAGAGAAGGTTCAGATCCGAACCTTATCAAGACATGAAGGGTCTCAGGCAGTGCAATGGGAAAGCAACGGTTCTCCGGAATATACCATTTCAGAAATCGAAAAAGATGATCGAGGAACGGATATTGTTCTGTACATCGCAGAAGATTCAATGGAATTTCTTGAGAAATCAAGAGTTGAAGGGATCCTGACAAAGTATTGTAAGTTTTTACCAGTTCCGGTTTTCTTTGGAAATAAAACTGAATACATTGATTCACCCGAAGGTGAAAAAGATGAAAATGGTAAATTGAAGAGGGTAGCAGTCGAAGTTCCTAATCAGATCAACAACACAGCTCCGGCGTGGACAAAGGCTCCTGTCGATCTTAAAGATGAGGATTACGCAACGTTCTATAGGGAGCTTTACCCAATGACTTTCGAGGATCCATTGTTTCATATTCATTTGAATGTAGATTATCCATTCAATTTGACAGGAATACTTTACTTCCCAAAGATCAAGGAGAACGTTGAGGTTCAAAGAAATAAGATCAATCTTTATTCAAACCAGGTCTTTATTACAGATAGCGTTGAAGAAATCGTTCCTGAATTCCTTACGTTACTTCATGGTGTAATTGATTCTCCTGATATTCCCTTAAATGTTTCTAGGTCTTATTTGCAATCCGATGGAAATGTCAAGAAGATTTCATCGCACATTACCAAAAAGGTAGCGGATAAACTTTCTGACATGTTCAAGAAGGATCGCGCAGATTTTGAGTCAAAATGGGAAGATCTTCAAATTTTCATTCAGTATGGAACATTATCGGATGAAAAATTTGCTGAAAAAGCGAAAGGATTCTCCCTTGTCAAAAGCAGTGACGGAGTTTATTCAACTATTGAAGAATATAAAGAAAAGATTAAAGCGCTGCAGACCGATAAAGACGGAAAGACGGTTGTATTATATACGAATGATGCCGAGGGTCATTTCAGCTTTGTGAAAAAAGCCAAAGACAGAGGTTACGATGTTCTTATTCTGGATGGTCCTCTTGTGCCTCACTGGATCGCAAAGCTTGAACAGGAGATTGATAACATTAGTTTTACAAGAGTAGATTCAGATTCTCTGGATAATCTGATCAAGAAGTCGGACGAAATTCCTAGTAAACTTTCGAAGGAAGAAGAAGAGAAACTAAAGCCTCTTTTTGAAAATGCCTTGAACAAGGAGAAATATACTGTGAAGGTAGAAAGCATGAGTGAAGATGAGGCGCCTCTGATCATTACTCAACCTGAGTTTATCAGAAGAATGATGGAGCAGCAGCGTTTAGGTGGAGGAGGTTTCTACGGAGCATTCCCGGAGATGTATAATGTTCAGGTAAATGCGAATCACCCTAAAGTCGGTATGATACTTTCAAAGTCAGAAGAGGATCAATCTGAAATGGTGAAACAGCTTGTCGATCTGACATTACTTTCACAAGGTATGTTAAAAGGAGAGGCATTAAATTCCTTCATTGAAAGGAACATAGAACATTTACAATAACTTCGCAGGGGTCATGACCCCTGTTAATTTTTATATCAGTTGTTTAAGTGGATTATAGGTATTGGTAGCTACTTTCTATTTGGAAGAAGCTTATTCATGGGGTTGATCGGGTTCATCGTCGGTTCTTTCATTGATAATTACCAGCAGGTTATGGCGAGAGCCTCTAGAGAAGGAGGAAGGAGAATGTCTTCTGAAGACCTTTTCAATTATTATCAGCAAAGAACAGCTGTAAGCGATGTGGCTACTATGTTGATGGCGCTTTCGGCAGCTGTAATGAAGGCGGATGGGAAAGTTGTGAAATCTGAGCTTGACTACGTCAAAAACTTTTTTGCTCGTCAGTTTGGTCCACAATTCAATAGAGAGCATCTTCAAACCCTCAAAAGATTTCTTGATTCAGGACAAATACCATTAGATCAGATCTGTTCAGATATTCGAATGAGAATGCAGCCTGAAGTTCGGGTTCAGCTGATTCACTATTTGTTTGGGATTGCAAAAGCTGATGGTCACGTTTCTGACACAGAGATCAATGTAATCCACGATCTTTCCAGGAAGATGGGGATTCCGGAGGTGGAATTTGAGAGTGTTAAGAACATGTTCTACAGAGACACGAATTCAGATTATCGTGTACTTGGAATTGAACCAGATGCCTCTGATGACGAGATCAAGAAAGCTTACCGACAGATGGCAATTAAATTTCACCCGGATAAAGTCGCACAGATGGGTGAAGAATACCAACAAGGAGCCAAAGAGAAATTCCAGAAAATTCAGGATTCCTATGAGGCGATCAAGAAGCAACGCGGCTTCAAATGATCATTCTGATTTTCCGATAAGAAACATTGCTGGTATCTTGGCAAGATCATATGCATTCTCTCGCCAGTTTTTCACCGACATAGTTCTTATTCGCTGATCCAGCAACGTAAGATTTGATGCAATGCACAATTCAGTTGGATCTGCAAGTTCATTAAGGAGGTCGTCCAAAACATTCATGTTCCTGAAAGGAGTATCCATGAAAATGTGCGTATGTCCATGTCTCCTGCTATCCGCTTCAAAATCCTTGAGTGATTTAATTCTGTCTTTTCGTTCTTTCGGTAAATAGCCGTGAAATGTGAACTTTTGTCCTGAGAATCCACTTCCGATAAGAGCCAAAAGAATAGATGAAGGTCCAACCAGAGGAGAGACTTCTATACCCTCCTCATGAGCCATCGCAACCAATACTGCGCCAGGATCCGCAATTCCGGGACAACCTGCCTCAGAGATGATTCCAACATCAATTCCCTTTTTCAATTGTTGGATTAGAAAATAAAGAGAAGGTTTTTCAGTTCTTTTGTTCAGTTCAATGAATGTAGACGAATCTATAGGAAACTCTCTGTCCATTTTACGAAGTAATCTTCTGGCTGAACGTAGCTCTTCGACAGCAAAAAATCTGATTTTTGTGCTTGTATCGATAACTTCCTGAGGAAGTATGTTAGATAGTGTCTCGCCACCTAATGTATTCGGTATTAAATAGAGTTTTCCTCTCACTTTGTTATTTGTTTGATGATGATGTCTGTTGCTTGATCCAGCATCGTATATACTTCAATAAATCCTTGTTCTCCACCGTAATATGGATCGGGTACTTCTTTGTCTTGTCCAGGATACAATTCGTTTAGAATTAGCTTCACTTTTTGTCGATCTGATTCACTTTCAGCAAGACTTAAAATGTTCTTCAAATTACTCTTGTCCATCGCATAGATTAGATCGAAATCTTTAAAGTCTTGTCGCGAAAATTGGCGTGAACGAAGACCTTCTATGTCAACACCGAAGGACCTAGCAGTTTGTCTCATTCTTGGATCTGGTTTTTCACCAATGTGATATCCCGCTGTACCGGCTGAATCTACGGCCACAGCTAGATTCAGATCGTTTACTTTCTTTCGCAGTATTCCATCAGCCATTGGTGACCGACAAATGTTTCCAAGACAAACCATTAGAATTTTCATTTGGCAAAATTATGAAACTAACTGACTTGGACGCGTTACTAATAAGTTTGAACGGAATATTCATTGGAAAGTACCGTATATTCATTTGTTATCACATTTAAAGTTTTTTTATGGTAAAAACCCCAACCATTCGTTAAATTAAACGTTATATACTTGAACAGTTTAACTAAAAACCAACAAAATGAGACAGCTAAAAATCACAAAGCAGGTCACAAACAGAGAGACAGCTTCTCTGGATAAGTACTTGCAGGAAATTGGTCGGGTAGATCTGATAACAGCTGATGAGGAGGTAGAATTGGCAAGACGTATTCGTGAAGGAGACCGTTTAGCATTGGAGCGATTGACAAAAGCAAATTTACGATTTGTGGTTTCTGTCTCTAAACAATATCAGAATCAGGGTCTTTCGCTACCAGATCTTATCAATGAAGGAAATCTTGGATTGATCAAGGCAGCCGAAAGATTTGATGAAACTAGAGGTTTTAAATTTATTTCATACGCCGTTTGGTGGATCAGACAATCGATCCTTCAAGCGTTGGCAGAACAAGCCAGAATTGTGCGTTTACCTTTGAATAAAATCGGTACAATCAATAAGATCAACCGCGCCTTTTCTGAACTTGAACAGCAATTTGAGAGACCGCCTTCAGCGGAAGAATTGGCAGAATACCTTGAGTGTTCGACAGAAGAGGTGAAGCAATCCCTTTCGAATTCTGGTCGTCACGTATCAATGGATGCACCATTGGTGGATGGTGATGAAAGTTCATCGAGCATGTACGATGTATTGCTCAATGATTCATTGCCTGGACCGGATAAAGAACTGGTTGTAGAATCACTTAGAAAGGACATCGAACGATCATTATCTACGCTCACCCAACGTGAAGGCGATGTAGTTCGTTTGTATTATGGATTGAACGGAAAACATCCAATGACTCTTGAAGAGATTGGTGAAAGATTCGATCTGACTCGCGAAAGAGTAAGACAAATTAAAGAAAAAGCAATTCGAAGATTGAAGCATACTTCCCGAAGCCGGATGTTAAAATCATACCTAGGTTAAGCGGGATCAACGTCTACGATCATTCGAATCGATTTGTTTAAAGGAACGCCATAGAAAGCATCAATAAGTTGCTGAAGGCGTTCCTTTATTTTTTTATCCGATAGATCCCTTTCGATCTTAAGCATTACATTTTTCTGATAAAGATTATTGATCCTTCTGATCAATGGGTAATCCGGACCAAGGACTCTTTCGTTAAACACCTTTCTGAGTTCAAGCGCAAAAGAATTGGTAACACTATCCAGTAAGTCGGGGTCTTTATGTTTTAAAGTAATATTGATGACCTTATAGAACGGTGGGTAATGAAAATTTCTTCGTTCGAGAATTTCACTTTCATAAAATCCTATAAAATCATGGTCGATCACTTTACGGATCACCCAGTTTTCTGGATCACCAGATTGAATAATAACTTGGCCTCTTTTATGTTTTCTACCGGCTCTACCTGCAACCTGGGTCATTAACTGAAAAGAACGCTCCAAAGCTCTGAAATCAGGTCTGTTCAGCAACATGTCGGCATCAAGAATTCCCACAAGACTAACATTGTCAAAGTCCAATCCTTTGGTGACCATTTGAGTTCCGATCAAAATATCCACTTTCCCATCAGAAAAGTCCTGAATGATATTTTCATAGGCATTCTTCGATCTAGTGCTGTCAAGATCCATTCGTTGTATGATCTTGTCCGGGAAAATAAGTTGAAGCTCATCCTCTATCTTTTCCGTCCCGAAACCGATCATCTTGAGGCGGTTACTTCCACAGGCAGAGCATGTTCCCATTGGTGGAGTGATACTGCTGCAATAATGACATTTGAGCGTGTTCGAATGTTTGTGATAGGTGAGACTCACATCACAATTCTTGCATTTTGGCGTCCAATTACAGATCTCACATGACCAAAGTGGTGTATAACCTCTTCTATTCTGGAATAGAATGATCTGTTCATTGTTGTTCAATGCATTTTTCATGTGTTCAAGCAGAAAAGAAGAATAATGAGACTCCATTGTTTTTTGTCTTCTTTCCTTTTTGATATCTGCTACAAATACCTCTGGGAGTGTTATATCACCGTATCTGGAATTGAGCTCAACCAAACCGTATTTTCCGTTTTTGGCATTGAAATAACTTTCCATTGAAGGAGTAGCTGATCCGAGAAGGACCTTTGCCTTGTGCATTGCGCCCAGCACAATGGCCGTATCTCTTGCATTGTAACGTGGTGAAGGATCATACTGCTTGAATGTGTTTTCATGTTCCTCGTCCACTATTATTAGGCCCAAATCCTTAAACGGCAAGAAAACAGATGATCTCGCTCCTAGAATTATTCTGAATCGATCTTGGTTATTATTTAATACGTGATTCCAGATTTCAACACGCTCGTTTTGATTGAACTTTGAATGATAAACTCCTATCTGTTCACCGAAATACTTAGAAAGTCGTTGAATTAATTGTGTTGTAAGGGCTATTTCAGGTAAAAGAAATAATATTTGTTTACCTAAGTCTAACTGTTGTTGGATGAGTTGGACATAGATCTCGGTTTTTCCTGAACCGGTTACGCCATGTAGCAAAACTGTATTTGTCCTCTCAAAATTACTTTCGATCTGCTCAAGCGCATGTTGTTGTTCCTTACTTAATGGTTTAAAGACATCCGTAGAATCAATGGAATCATTAAATCTTCCAATCTCGTACTTTTCGGAAAGGACGAATCCATTCTTTTCAAGAGTTCTCAAGGTAGAGTCGGAGACACCTGATTGACTGAGTTCTTTCTTCATTACTGGGATCATTGATGATCCTTCATAACGACCCATGTCCAAAAGTTTTAATAGAGCCTCTGCCTGTTTTTGACCACTCTTTTTTGTTTCCAGACTCTGAAGAAGTTCATTGATGGCCTCTTCTTTTAAAAACACATCATTGAGTTTATAGAAGACAGCTGTTTTTGGGCTGAATCTTTGATTCAGTTCTTCAACAGAAATGATCATTCGTTTATCGATCATCTGCTTGATGATCGGCTGTATGGTTTTGATCCCAATGATTTCAGAGATTTCCTTCAGATCAAGCGATTCTCTCGTCTCAAGTACTTCGATGATTGTTTCTTCTCGTTCGGTCAATGCTTTTCCATTGATCTCGAAATCAGGATGCAGAACGATCTTTGTTTCGCTTGCCAGTTTGAAATTTGCAGGGAGCGCTGCATTCATGACATCTCCAATTGGAGACATATAGTAGGATGACATCCATTCCCACAATTTGTATTGCTCAAGGGTTATAATGGCTTGATCATCTAAAAGATGTTCGATGTACTTAGCTTGATAGTTTTCAGGTATTTTCTCGTGCACTGAAACCACGATACCGGTTAGCAGTTTTCCTTTGCCGAATGGAACAATTAATCGAATCCCTGCGAAAATATGCTCATTCATTTCATATGGCACACGATACGTGAAAGTCTGCCTAATGGGAACTGGAAGAATGACATCAGCAAAAAGGGTCAAGCGTTCGGACATACCCTAAAATTAACAAGTAAACGAGAAAACAGAAAGTTCTGGAATAAACTTTACTGACAAGCGAAGGTTTGCGTTTGATCACCAGGGTGATTGCTGCAGAAATAAAGCAATCCAGTGATCGGTCCTGTACATAACTCTCTGGTGCTTTTCTGATCAATAGCTCTGATATAAGCTTGTGCAGCAGACACAAAGAATGGTTTCACAAACTTTAAGGTCTGTCTGGACGAGAAAATTCCGATTACTCGTCCCTCACCTTCAATGCTCAAATTCGTATAAGTTGGCTTACTTTGAGCCAAACTACTTGACGGTTTATTTACGGTCATGTAATTGTACAACTCTTCAGCACCCCCTGTTATGGTAACAGTGATCGAACCAAATGTTCTTCTATCAATCAACGGATCATTCGTGATATTAGACTTGATCAGATTGTAAAATGTCTGACCATTCGCTGAAAAAGTTTTTGAGGTTCCCGGAACAACTTCAGACTCTCCTAATGTCCATTTGAATGATTTTGGTGTTGATGACGCTCCTATGAATTCATTGAAAGAGATGTCAAGTGAAGCATTTACCACATAAGCATTTCCCGTTCCAACTGCAACGCTAGAAGAGGTATAAGAGCCAGGGTTATCAGCAAATTTAAATGTATAATTCTGACTAGAAGCGGTAGTTGACAGACCTGTAACGAGTTGCGTCTCTCCAGTAACAATAAGTTCACCATTGTTGATGTCAATATTCAATTTATATGTTGCGCTCGGGTTTAATGGTGATTGGTTGATCGTATGGAAATAATACATTTTCTGTTGAGGAGCATAGAATACTCCATTTTCATCCTTGTTATCGATGAGTGTGTCAGTCAAAGTCCACGTTCTGGTAAGCGCCCCATTCACATATTCTTTAATTGTCGCGTTGACGTCAGTAAAGTAACTTGAGTCAGGGATCTGAGCTATTTCATAGGCATTACCCGGACCAATAAACGCTCGGTTGATCTTCACATAATGAATAGAATCAGCTTGATCCAGAATACCATAAACTACAGCTGTTTCCTGAAAGTCACCGATTAACTCAACTTCTTCATTACAGGAGTTTAAAACGAATCCAAGAATGAAAAGGATAAAAGAATATTGGAGAAGAGATTTCATAGTTCTTTGTTAGATTTCAAATGTACTACAATTTGACAAATAATACATATGCGATGGCTGCATCATAACTACCGATAACTCAACGGATCGCCCTTTCATTGAAAAGAACATATCCATAACTCACCTGGAAAGCAAGTGGATTCGTTTGTTTAGGGAAGTAATTGACAGTTGCTCGAAGAGGTCCAAGAAATGAATGGTAGATGATCGATGCCGATGCAAGGAAAGTATCTCCTTTAAAAGGTTTTGAATAGGTCTGGGTACCGTCATCGTTATTGATCAACTGCACGAAAGGTTGAAATAGGTAACCATCGAAACGGAGATCTATATTCTTGGGAAATGAGAAAATGATATTTGTGCCGACTCCAATGTATTGAGGTGATCGGTATTCAGGGAGAAAGTACGTGTCAATGTCAGGGATCGGAGAAAAGCTTGTGAGGGCAAGTAATGTTGCTGTGTAGTTGGTGTAAAGTGATTGTGAATTGAAAACACCTTTACCGTGAATTCCAAAATGAAATGATTCCCTGTCAATAAGGAATGATCTGAATTCCATGTTTAAATTGATCCATTCATGAGATTTTCTCTGAGGCTCGATTTGCGATGAAGTGGAACCGGGAAAGCTCTCCTCAACGCCATTTACATATCTGGCCCTGAATTGGAAGAAGTGTCCAGAACTAGCAAATTGCTTTCGATTCAGCGTGTTTTGAACAAATTCCCAGGATACTGTTCCTCCACTGAAAATAGTGAAATCAGCAGTGTCTTTATTGGTGAAATTTTCCGTTTGATAATAGTCATCTTCAAGATTAACGAGCCTTAGGTCAAACGTACTTTTGATCGTATTTCCAATTGGGTGCTTGAGTTTCATTCCATAATACATTTCATTTTGTATCAGGAAAGAAGGCTTTACGTCTTCAAAAAAGGTCGCGAAACTTCTGAAATAATCCCATCTGTTCATAACGAAATAAATGGATCCTGAGATGGGGTAAATAGAAGGTAGCTCGAGAGAATACTCAGCTTTTGCAGAACCATAGAATTTCCCAAAATAAGATTCGGCATGTACAGATGATGCGAGTTTACCAATGCTTCGATAGGTGAGGCCTATATACCCTGTATTTACTGCACGGGATGAAAAATGACCGCCTACCTCAAGATTGAAATCCTTGGCTTTTCTTATCTCAAGATTCAGATCATAGGTGCTGTCTTGTTTCAGTTTAAGTGTTGGATAAATAAAATCGATCTGAGGAGTTGCATATAATCTGTAATATCTACGCTCAACCGTTTCCTTGTCAATGATCTCATTTTTTCTTGAACGAAGCATTGATTTTCGAGAATATTTAATGTCTTTCTTTCTGTAATAGTTGTTCGTGATCGAGCTGACGTACAAGGGTTGTATTTTTGATCTAAACTCAAGTCTCCTGGCTATGATCTCTTCTTTTGTTATTTTTTGTTCTAAATGCAATTCTATCGAATCCAGATACATGATTGCGGAGTTGTATCCATCCTCTATTGCTTTCTGTACTTCATTAAATCCAAAGGTCGAAACCTCTGTTTTTGGCTCAATGATCACACCAGCATCACAGGGTAGCGTGTATGTTTGGTAGAACACAAGCATATTTGTAACCTGAGAAATAAGACTTCCTTCATCTGGTGGAGCTGCATTGTAGGAGACATTACTTCCTATAATAAAATCCGGGTTGAAATCACTGTACATGACATCTGCAGGGAAGTTGTCATAGAGTCCACCGTCAAAAAGCAACACATCATTTATCCTGATTGGATTCAGATAAAAAGGAAAGGTCATTGATGCTCTGACCGCTTTGTTCAGATCTCCAGAACTAAAAACAACACTGCGCTTGTCTGCAATGTCAGAAGCTACGCAACGGAAAGGAACGAATAAACTATCGAAGTCATTTCCTGCACAAGCGCCAGCCATGCCTAAGTGTTTCAACATTTCAAAATCCAAAAATGAACTCGAAATAAAATTGGTAGGTAAGGATTTTCTGAGTACACTATCCTTTGAAAAGCTGAAATCGATCAGGGAAGCATTGACGTCTTGTTCTCTGTAAACAAAACGTTTTGAAGGGTCTACCTTCCCCTTGGTCATGAGCTGGAATGATTCGTCAAGAACATATGCTTCGATCTCTTGAGGACTTAGACCAATTGCATACAATGACCCGACTAGTGCACCAGCAGAAGTTCCAGTAATATAATCAATGGGAACACCTCGTTCTTCAAGAGCCTTTAGAACTCCAATATGTGCAAAACCTGCTGCACCACCTCCTGACAACACTAAACCTACTTTTTGCTGCCCAAAAGAAGCGGTTTGCAAAAGCAAGAAGAGTAAAAGTAAATAGGTTCGGTTTGGTTTCAAATGCTTTCTTTTGTACAAAAATAAGTTTTCATAGCGAATATGGCTAATGTATTAAACACCTCAGGAATCCTCACAATTACATTGAAAACATTTTTCGGATTGGAAAATGCGTTGAAGGAGGAATTGATAGAACTCGGATATAGTGATGTTATGGTCTTAAATAGAGCCGTTCAGATCAAAGGAACTTGGGAGGACGTTTATCGTCTAAACTTGTATTCAAGTTGTGCAATTTCTGTTTTGGTGACTTTAGCGAATTTCCGAATTCGAGATGATAAGGATCTTTATGACAAGTGCATGAAGATCGATTGGACTTCCATCTTTGATATTAAGAATAGTTTTGCGGTGAAAGGAGCAGTCTTTTCTACCTTATTCAAGAATACCCATTTCCCTTATCTTTTGGTGAAGGACGCTATCGTCGATACCTTTAGAAATAAAGTAGGTGACAGACCTGACATCAACATAAAGAGTCCTCAAGTAGTTTTTGACCTATATGTGAAAGAGAACGAAGTGACCATTGGGGTGAATACGAGTGGAGCGCCATTATTTCAAAGAGGCTATCGACAAAGTGCGGGAGAAGCTCCTTTGAATGAGGTGGTTGCGGCAGGAATGCTTCGCTTATCTGGCTGGGACCGGAAAAGTTATTTAATGGATCCTTTTTGCGGTTCAGGAACGATTCTGATTGAAGCTGGATTTCTGGCGACGGGATTACCATCACAAATGGAAAGACAGCATTTTGCATTTAAGAATCTAAAGAATTTTGATCGCGATGCATGGGGAAAAATTCAAGAAGGAATCAATCGAAAATTAACAGCACTGCCATGTAAAATACAGGGAGGCGACATTAGCGATGAAATGGTTCTAAAAGCAAGAAGAAACCTCAGAGGACTACCTTTTGGCCGATTCATTGAAATTTCGCCAACTTCATTTCAGGAATTTAAAAAAGCAGAATCTACAGGTACAATGATCTCGAATCCGCCGTATGGGGTTCGAATAGGGGAAGAAATTGAAGAATTATATGGAGAGCTGGGTACATGGATGAAACATGACATGCCTGGATTCAATTGCTGGGTGTTATCTGCAAGTAATGAAGGTTTCATAGCTATCGGATTGAAACCGGACAAAAAATTGAAATTGTTCAATGGAGATCTTGAATGTGAATTCAGAAAATATGTGATCTACGAGGGTAGCAAGAAAACAGCTGACAATTCAGAAATAAATTAAGAAAATAGCAACAAAAGAAAAGGCGCCTCAAGGGCGCCTTTCTTATTATCTTTTATCTAAGCTAACGTAGTCTCTTGGAGTAGCTCCGTTATAGATCTGTCTTGGACGACCGATCGGTTCTTTGTTAGCCCTCATTTCTTTCCACTGAGCAATCCATCCTGGTAGACGTCCAATTGCAAACATTACAGTGAACATATCCACTGGAATACCTAATGCACGGTAAATGATTCCTGAGTAGAAGTCAACATTCGGATAAAGATTTCTAGCCTTGAAGTACTCGTCCTCCAATGCTACTTTCTCCAATTTCTTCGCGATCTCAAGAACCGGATCATCAACTCCCAATGTACCTAGAACGTCGTCAGCAGCTTTCTTAATGATTCTCGCTCTTGGGTCAAAGTTCTTGTATACTCTATGTCCGAATCCCATCAATCTGAAAGGATCATCCTTATCTTTTGCTTTAAGAACGTACTTATCAACGTCGCCACCATCATTTTTGATCTGCTCTAACATTTCAAGTACCGCCTGGTTGGCTCCACCGTGAAGAGGTCCCCAAAGTGCAGAAACACCTGAAGAGATTGAAGCAAACAGTCCTGCATGAGAAGAACCAACCATTCTTACCGTTGAAGTAGAACAGTTCTGCTCGTGGTCCGCGTGAAGAATGAATAACTTATCCAAAGCAGAAACGATCTTCGGGTCAATGTTATAAGGACCAGTAGGTAACTCAAACATCAAACGAAGGAAATTATCGACGTATCCTTTTGTGTTATCGTAATAATTCAAAGGATAACCCATACTCTTTCTGTATGTCCATGTTGCGATCACAATGAACTTGGCCATTGTCTTACAGATCGCATCATACATCTCCTTTTCGTTATTCACGTTAACAGCCTTAGGGTTAAATGCTGTTAATGCACTTGTAAGCGAAGAAAGAACTCCCATCGGATGTGCCGTTTTTGGGAATCCGTCAAGGATATTTTTCATTTCTTCATTCACAAGGGTGTATTTGCGAATGTCGTTTTCAAATTTGGTCAATTGCGCCTTTGAAGGCAATTCTCCGAAGATCAATAAATAGGATACTTCAAGGAATGTTGATTGCTCAGCTAATGATTCGATTGAATAACCGCGATAATGTAGAATTCCATTCTCACCATCAAGGTATGTAATGTTACTTGAACATGCTCCTGTATTTTTGTATCCAGGATCCATAGTAATGTAACCGGTAAGGTCTCTTAGCTTACCAATGTCGATCGCTTTTTCATTTTCAGTTCCTTCGATCACAGGAAATTCATAAGAATTGTCTCCAATGACAAGTTTTACAGTTTCGCTCATGGCTTAATTTAAATTGTGTTATTCAATCGTTATCGGTCGCCTAAGTTAATGTTTAGGATATATTATATCAAGAGATACGGGAAAAATATTTTGAAAGGTCATTAAAGATTTTCCATAGTAAAGTTCAGCATCATTCTGAATAAATGATTTCGAGTATTTCCACCATAAATCCCGTGGTTTTTGTTAGGGTAGATGAAATGTTCAAAATCCTTGTCTGCAGCAACCATTGCATTGATCATTTCCATGGTGTTTTGATAATGAACGTTATCATCTCCAGATCCATGAATCAACAAGTATTTTCCTTTTAAAAGCTTTGCGAAATTCACAGGAGAATTTTCCTCATATCCATTCGGGTTTTCTTCCGGAGTTCGCATAAACCTTTCCGTATAAATGTTGTCATAGAATTTCCAGTTGGTTACTGGAGCTACAGCGATCGCTGCTTTAAATACGTCTGCTCCTTTCGTAATACAAAGAGATGACATAAACCCACCATAACTCCAACCCTGAATACCGATTCTCGCCGGATCGATATACGATTGTTTTTGAAGGTATTTCGCAGCATCAATGAAATCTTCAGTTTCCAGCTTTCCTAATTGTAAGTAGGTTGATTTCTTGAATTCAGCACCTCTGTACATCGTTCCTCTTGGATCAACTGAAACAACGATGTATCCTTTTTGGGCCAACAACTGATGATACATCAAGTTCATTCCGCCCCAGCTATCGATCACTTCATTGTGCCCTGGACCGCCATATACGATCATGTAAACTGGGTATTTTTTAGCTGGATCGAAATTAGCTGGTTTCAACATCCAGGCGTTCAATGATCTGCCCTCCAGCTCCAAGGTAAAGAATTCCTTTTTTCCTAAAGTATATGATGATAGTTTTTCATTCAATGCTGAGTTATCTTGAAGGACCGCAAGTTCTTTTCCTGCGTTGTCGCATAGGGTTGAAACCGGAGGTCTGTTGGCGTCCGAATATGTTTTTACGAAATAATTCATTCCATTCGTAAATTCAGCATCGTTATAGCCATGATCTGATGAGATCAGTGTTTTGTTGCTTCCGTCTACTCTGATCTTTGAAATGGTTTTTGATATCGTTCCGAATTCGGCTGAACTGAAATAGATATTTTCATTCTTTGTATCAATTCCGTGCAACTCGATCACATCCCAGCTTCCTTTTGTGATTTGTGTAGTACTTCCATCAAACCCAACCTTATAAATATGATTGTAACCGTCCTTTTCACTTGTTCGGATCAATGATTTTCCATCATTCAGGATCAACAGATTATCATCAATTTCCACGTACGCTTTATCAATTTCTTCATGGAATACTTTTGAAACTGGTTTTTTAGCTGATGTATTAATGATGTGATATTTTACGTGATTTTGATGTCTGTTGAGGGTTTGCACGATCAGTTGATTGTCAATTGGCGAATAGGTCAAACGCGGAATGTACTCGTATTCACCAAGATTGATATTCGAAACCTTACCTTTTGAAACGGATACAGTATGAAGCGTAACCTTAGAATTTTCTTCGCCTGCTTTTGGATATTTGAACGTATATTCTTCCGGATAAAGTTCATTCTTATAGTAAGTCATCGTGAATTCTTTCACCTTCTTCTCATTGAACCTTAAAAAGGCAATCGTTTTACTGTCCGGAGACCAGTCATAAGCTTTCGTAAGTGCGAATTCCTCTTCATACACCCAATCTGTAGTACCATTGATAACTTTGTTCTTCTTTCCATCTTCTGTAAGCTGCTTGACTTTACCAGAAGCCAGGTCCTTCACAAAAAGATCATTTTTATAGATGTATGAAACCTTCATCCCATCCGGCGAATACTCTGCTAATGTTTGTGGACTATGCTCAGTATCTAATGGTTCTATCTTTTTGGTTTTCATGTCCATCAGGTAGTGAACGGCATTGTAGCTTCTTCTGTAGATGCTTGTCTCTTCTGTGATCAATAAGATTTTTGATTCGTCTTCATTAAATTGATAATCAGAAACATCAATGCTTTTTCCGTTATAGATCAGTTCTTCCGACTTCACCAGCACATCTCCACTTCCCGCATAATCCGTGATCTTATGCTTGGTGATGCTCTGTTTTCCTTTGTCTTCGGTAAGTTTCGTGAAGTGGATCCCGTCGTTCATCCCATTAAATCCACTCACTCCTTGAGAGTAGAATTCATATTTTTTCCAGATGGATTCAACCGTTAACTCCTTTTGGGCAGTTAAAGGGTGAATGATCATCCCCAGAATGAAGAAAAATAGAGCCTTTTGCATAGTATACTTTTTATTGTAAAAATAGAAATGATTGCATTGAACACTTAGGAATCGTGAAAAACCTTTTCCCAATGTTAACAATTTCATAAAGAATGGTTGAGTAGAATGTCCTACATTTGTGCAAAATTCTTTCTTGTTGTCCTTGAGGCTATTCAATTGAGCTGAAACCGGGAAAGAATAAGAATGAGAGAGCAATGAGCAAGTAAATGTCTTTCAAGAGATACAGCAGTGCGTTGAATTTATCAATAGTATACGTGCACAGCTATATCCCAACTTTGCATCCTTTTCGTTCGGTATCCAATGTAATTTTTCGATCAATCTATAATCTAAATTAATCCAATGAAAAAAGTTTTACTTTTCCTATCTACATTATTGACCGGGTTTACTTTCGGTCAGACAGCCGACTGTTCTGAATTATTTATTTCAGAGTACGTTGAAGGATGGTCTAACAACAAAGCGTTAGAGATTTACAATCCTACAGCCAATTCAATTGATTTGAGTCAGTATTTCGTAGCGAGATACAACAACGGTTCAACTTCTAATACTTCTGGTGCTACGGCTTCTATTGCGATCCAGTTGACTGGAACCATTGCTCCTTACAGCACTCATGTTGGGGTTCTTGATAAAAGAGATCCGATGGGAACTGGACAGGAAGCACCTGTTTGGGATGATCTTCAGGCTAAGGCGGATGAATTTTATTGTCCAGTTTATGCAGATTCATATGCATTCTACTGGAACGGAAATGATGCCGTTGTTTTGGCAAAGGGAAGTGCGACTGACATTGCGAATGCTGTGGTAGTTGATATCTTCGGTAAGATAGGACAAGATCCTGGAACAGCTTGGACATCTGCTTTTCCTTACAACGGACCTGGAGATATCGTGACAGCAGACCATTCAATGATCAGAAAGGCTACAATCAAAAAAGGTGAAACGAACGTGTTGTTATCGTTTTTTGATCCTCTTTTAGAGTATGATTCAATTCCAGCGGTAGTTGATATAGGAGGCCAGTTATTTGGTAATTGGGAATCTCTTGGAGTTCATACTTGCGATTGTGAGCCAGCTTCTGTGGATGAAGAGATGTTAGAGTCGGTTCGAGTATATCCTAACCCAACGAATGGAGTTGTTTACGTAAAGAACATTGCATCATTTGACAATATTGAGATCACAAATGCTCTTGGACAGTCAGTATATTCTTCCTCTACAAATGGAAAAACTGTTATGTCTGTTGATCTTAGCGCTTCCAAAGGAGTGTACTTTGTTCGATTGACAAATGCTCAAGGAGAACAAGTTTCTAAAAGAGTAGTGGTAAAATAATATTTATCAGTAAATAATCCAAAGAGGTCGAGCAATCGACCTCTTTTCATGAAAACAGGATAATGAAGACCATTCTTTCACTTTTCTTTCTGACGATCACCTGCTCGATCTTTTCTCAATCTGGTAATTTATCGGGTAAGATAGTAGATAATGCAACTAAGCAACCTGTAGTAGGTGCCAGGGTGATCATGTATGAAAACAACGAGATCAAAGGTCAGGCTCGTTCAGATTTTGACGGTCTATATCGAATTAGTGATCTGGCTTATGGTAATTATACCCTGACTGTAGCGATGATCTCATTTGACACCGTTCGTATTCAAATTTCAATTGATCAGCCGGAAGTTTCTCAAGATGTTCTTCTTGGAGGAAGCCAGGAGCTTGAAGAGGTCAAAGTGATCGGGAACATTGCTCAGGATAGAAAAACACCTGTTGCGGTGTCTACCCTTGGGAAAAAAGAATTAACAGAAGAATTAGGATCTCAGGATCTTCCAATGATCCTCAATTCAAAGCCGGGTGTACATGCCACACAGCAAGGTGGAGGTGATGGAGACGCTCGAATTACGATCCGTGGATTTGATCAGCGTAATGTTGGTGTAATGATCGATGGGGTTCCGGTGAACGACATGGAAAACGGTTGGGTGTACTGGTCGAACTGGTTTGGTTTGGACGATATAACTCAACAAATCCAGGTACAAAGAGGATTGGGCGCCACTAAGCTTGCAATGCCATCCGTCGGCGGAACGATGAACATCATCACAGATAATACAGCTGGTAAAAGAGAGATCAAAGCTGAGCAGGAGTATGGGAGCGGAACCTTTTTACGAACTTCTTTATCCTACAAATCTGGAACGCTTAAGAATGGATGGGGTGTTTTGTTTTCAGGGTCATACAAACAAGGTAATGGTTGGGTTGATGGACTGAACTCGCAAGGTGCATTCTATTATTTGAAGGTTCAAAAGAAATGGAAAAACCATGTGACGAGTTTAAGTGGATTTGGTGCTCCTCAGCAACATGGTCAACGATCATTCAATCAACCGATTGCCTATTGGAATGCAGATAGAGCATATGATCTGGGTGTTACATCAGTAGACTCTTCAAATATTGACCATGGAACTCGTTTCAATCAGCACTGGGGATATTTGACGAGTGATGATGGTACTAGAACAATTAAAAATGAGCGAAGAAATTTTTACCATAAACCACAGATTACATTGAAAGATTTCTGGAAAGTGAATGATAAACTTTCTTGGTCAAACATGGCTTATGTTTCCATCGGTAGAGGTGGAGGAGAGCGAATTTTTAATTCATCAAGTGCGATTTTGTTTGATTCTACCGGTCAAGTAGATTGGGATCAAATGGTATACAACAATAAATGGAAAGTTTTATTCGGAAATACCTATCCCACCACTGATTTTGCCTATGATTCTACAATGCTTAAGTCCTCGGTTGTTGCATCTGCTTCAATGAATAACCATTTCTGGGTTGGGGGTATCTCTCAATTTGATCTTAAGGTCAATAGCAAATGGAATGTTTCTGGAGGTTTGGATTATAGATATTATAAAGGAACACACTATACTGAATTGACAGACTTACTGGGAGGTGATTACTTTATCAATGAAGCGAATCAGAATGCACCGACTACTATGATGCAAGTCGGTGACAAGATCGCTCGTGAAGATCTGCCATATCAAAATCACAGAGACGCCATTATGCAATGGATGGGAGGATTTGGACAGGCTGAATATTCTCACGGACGTTGGACAGCCTTCGTTAACGCGTCTAGTGTTGTCAATAATTATCTGGGTGTTGACTACTTTAAAAAGAAAGAGCTGCATGATGGAGATACGGTGATTTATGTCGGGTATTCAGATACAGTTGAATACAATGGTAAAACATATACAACTGATTCTCCTGAGTTGATCTACAGTCAGACTGAAACAGTATGGAAGGCCGGATATACTGTTAAGGCCGGGGCGAACCTAAATGTGAGTGATCGTTCGAATGTGTTCATGAATTTGGGTTACTTATCTAGAACTCCGCAATTCTCAAATGTCATTGATAATAACACGAATTCAGTGTTTGAGGAGATCCTGAATGAAAAGATCTATGCCTTCGAAGTTGGTTATGGATACCGATCAAAGAAGTTTAGCTTGAATTCAAACGGTTACTTTACCTTCTGGCAGAATAAGCCATTTCCTTTTGGCGTGAGCATTCCTAACCCATTGGATCCACTTGAATTTGTCAGAGCAAACGTTAACGGAATGGATGCATTGCACATGGGAATTGAATTCGATGCAGCTTACAACGTATCAAAGAAATTGACATTTGAAGGGATGATCTCAATTGGCGACTGGACTTGGCAGTCATCTGAGCAGATCGATGTATTAGGGACAGTTTTCGAATTTGATGCGAAAGGAGTTCATGTTGGAGATGCAGCTCAGTCAACCTATGCCGCAAGTGTTAGATACTCTTTCCTGAAGTCGGGATATGTAAAAATTAAATACACTTATTTTGATCGTTACTTCAGTAATTTCGATCCATTCTCATTAACTCCTTCTTCGGGAAATGGAGGCAGAGAGTCATGGAAGATTCCTTCTTATGGATTGATGAGTGTTCACGCAGGATACCGAGTGAGATTTGAGAAAAGTTCTTTACATTTTAAAGCCAATGTATTCAATGCATTGAACTCATGGTACATTTCAGACGCGAGAAACAATCAGAATGGTTCTGATTTTGGCGCTCAATCAGCTGGAGTATTTGTTGGTCAAGGTTTGACCTTTAATTTGTCGTTAGGTTTTGAATTTTAATACACTATAAAAAATGAAAAAAGTTTTATTATTTATTGCCATCTGTTTAACAGGAATTGCTTCCGCTCAAACGATTGCAGATGCTCGTGCATTGGGTGTCGGTCAAACAGTTACTGTAAGTGGAGTAGTAACGAATGGTTCGGAATTAGGTCCAATTCGATACTTACAGGATGGAACAGCAGCAATCGCCGCCTATGGAACAACCTTGAATTCTGTTCAGCGATATGATTCGATTACTGTAACAGGTGTTCTTCTTGATTTTTCTGGGTTATTGGAAATTTCACCAATTAACTCTTACACGAATCATGGTCCTGCAGTGATCACACCAACGCCTTTACAATTGGGTATTACATCGGCTGGCGAAGTACATGAGTCAAAACTCGTTCAATTCCAGAATGTTACTTTCGTTCAAACAGGCAACTTTGCTACTGGAAACAGTACGGTACAGGTTACGGATGGAGCCAATACACTGGATGTGAGGATCAATGGATCGACTAACATTGATGGTACCCCAATTCCAACAGGTCCAATAACGATCACTGGAGAAATGGGACAGTTCAACACGAACTATCAGGTTGTGCCAAGGGATCTTAATGATATCGTTCCTTATGTGGCACCGGATAAGGAAATAAATGTGTTGATCAATGGAGTGGATGTATTGACAGGTTCGAATTACTTTGTCGGTCCGGCTGCAACTCTGATTGTTTCTATTGAAAACTTAGGTGTAAATAATTTAACAATTTCAGGACATAGTTTTTCAGGTATTAATTCTGCTGATTTTTCATCTAATATCACTGCAGGAACAGTTGCTGGTGGTGCTAGTAATTCCTACACAATTACATTTTTACCTGCAAGCACGGGTTCCAGATTTGCAACAATTTCAATTGGAAATGACGATGCAGATGAAAATCCTTACATTATCAACTTCGAAGGGGTAGGAACCAACAACCTTGCAACTGAACCTACTACAAATCCAACTGGATTGAGTTTTTCAAATGTAAAGGCATACACTCTGTCTGGTACGTATAACGCTGGAACTGGTGCATCAAAGTACATAGTTTTATGGAAAAATGGTAGCGCTATTACTGGAGTTCCTGCCAACGGTAACACCTATATGAGAGGAGATGTCGTTGGAGATGCAAGAGTAGCTTATGTTGGTTCTGGTTTAGGGTTTACGCCGCGAGGTATTATTGCGAACCAAAACTATTATTTCGCAGTTTATGCGTTCAATGGACAGGGTGGATACGAAAATTACCTTACCACTTCCCCAGCTACCGGGAATGTGTCGAGCACAGGTTCGAATATTGGAGCTTATTACAATGGGATTTCTTCTTCGTCTCCTACTTTGGTAACTGATCTCGAAGCATTAATCAACCCACATACTCAGATCACCTACTTCATGTATAAGCAAACAATGATGAACGAGTTTGAGATCAAAGACACAACAAATGGTCAGTCTTATGTTACATGTGTATATTCAGGTGAAAGAAAAGTATTTGATGATCCTTTCGATTGGACTCAAACCGGATATTCCAGAGAGCATACCTTTTCGCATTCTTGGATGCCTAGCTTTCCTGCGGACAGTCCTGAGCAACCTGAATATACGGACCAGCACCATCTCTATCCAACCAATTTGCAAGGGGCTAATACGCCAAGAAGTAATCTACCTTTAGATAACATTACTGGTTCGACTCTGTATACGTTTCTAGACTGTGCTGTTGGTTATAATGGCTCTCAATTGGTTTTTGAACCGACTAATTCTCAAAAAGGTAATGCAGCCAGATCAATAATGTATACTTCAGTTGCATATGACTTCCCACTAACTGGAAATGTTAATTCTGATAAGCAGGTTGTCCAAACATTGATAGACTGGCATTTCCAGGATTTGCCTGATAATTATGAGATTGCACGACACGAATACATTTATGATCTACAGGGAAATAGAAACCCATTCATTGACTCTGTAGATTTTGCTTGTTACATCAATGTTGATGACAACTCATACAATGCGGATGGTTGTGCTTCAAGTTCAATTCAAGAGCTTCTTGATGCGAATGTGGTAATATTCCCTGTTCCTTCAAATGATAAGGTCTATGTTCAGGTGAACGGAACAAAAATTGAATCTTACGAAATTGTTGATATGAAAGGGTCAGTTGTTAAGTCTGTAAAGGATATATCAATGGATGTGTTGATCCTTGAATCATCTGATTTTAACGCTGGATTATACATCATAAATGTATCTACACCAGAAGGATCCACTTCACAAAAATTGATCATTGAGTAAATGAACAAGATAAAGAAAGTATTACTTTCTGTGTTAGGAGCAGGCTTAATGGCCTGCTCTTCGCATGTTGAAATAATTGCAACTGATGAGGTCGTTCATGTAGATGGGGAGCAGAAAGATCTGATTTTGGACTCCTTGATCTCGATCTACAGGGATAGCTTAAGGGGAGAGATGGATGAGATTATAGCCTATTCGAAGGTTGATCTTACAGTTTCCAGAAAACCTTCAGGCACCTTGAGTAACTGGGCAGCTGATGCATTGTTATCGGAAGAAACCAAGAATGTGCGTCTTTCTATTCCGGCAATTGCGATATTAAATACGGGAGGATTAAGGTCTTCATTGAATCAGGGAGATTTGACAGTTGGAGATTTTTACAGGCTGATGCCATTTGACAACGAAGTAGTTTGGGTAAAATTACCATCATCAACAATCGCTGAGATCGTTGCTTATTATCATAGCAAAGGAGGTGATCCGATATCAAATGCGATCATCGATGATAATGGACTTGTCTTCTCCTCTCAAGCGACGGATGTTGAAGAGTTTTGGGTAATCACTTCTGATTATCTGATGAATGGAGGTGACAACATGAACTTCTTTAAAAGCGCAACAGAAAAAGTACTCACTGGAAGGTTTTTAAGAGATGTATTTATTAATGCGGCAATTGCTCAGGATACCTTGATCGTGAATACCGAAAATCGAATGAATTTCTAATGAAGAGACGAGATTTCATCAAGAAGAATACGCTTGTAGCAGGAGGGCTCATGGTCGCTCCTTCGGTTCCTTTATTGGCAAAGAAATCTACGTCAATTACGATCCTCCATACCAACGATACCCACTCACAGATCGATCCTTTTCCAGCTAACCATAGTAAATATCCCAATAGAGGTGGAGTCGCAACGCGTTATGCGTTGATTGAAAAGATTAGGTCTGAAGAAGAAAATGTATTACTACTGGATGCTGGAGATATCTTTCAGGGAACACCTTATTTTAATGTATACAAAGGGGTTCTTGAGATGAAGCTCATGACAAAAATGAAATATGATGTCGCTACACTTGGGAATCACGATTTCGACATAGGATTGGATGGATTTATGCAAGCGGTTGAGTTTGCAGAATTTCCGTTTGTCTCTGCTAATTATGATTTTAGTGAAACAAGTCTAAATGGTAAGATAAAAAGGTCGGTGATCATTGAAAAGGATGGTTTGAAGATCGGTATACTAGGGATCGGGGTTGAATTGGAAGGATTGGTTCCTGCAAGCAAATACGGTGACACTAAATATCTTGATCCTGTTGAAAGTGCCAATTCAGAGGCGCTATCATTAAAAAATCAAGGATGTGATCTGATCATCTGTTTATCCCATTTGGGATATTCATATGAAACTGAAAAGATCAGTGATCTCAAATTGGCCGCTCAAAGTGAACATATTCATTTGATCATTGGAGGCCATACGCATACGTTTCTCAATGAACCAACGCAGGTTAAAAACAAGAAGGGAGAAACCGTACTGGTGAATCAAGTAGGTTATGCCGGGATTAATATTGGAAGGATCGATTTTGACATCAGAGAACGAAAACTTAAGTGTAAGGATCATATTGAGGTAAAATAAAAAAAAGCGGCATTTGCCGCTTTTCTTTTTATGTCTTCTACTTTTTTACAAGTGAATAACCTCTCCATATGCAGCTGCCGCAGCTTCCATAACTGCTTCAGACATTGTAGGGTGAGGGTGAACTGTTTTGATTAGTTCTTCACCAGTTGTTTCCAGTTTTCTAACGGCAACACATTCAGCGATCATTTCGGTAACATTTGCACCGATCATATGAGCACCAAGTAATTCACCATATTTTGCATCAAAGATCAGTTTAACGAAGCCATCTTTTGCTCCTGCCGCACTTGCTTTTCCTGAAGCTGAGAATGGGAACTTACCAACTTTGATGTCATAACCAGCATCCTTTGCTGCTTTTTCTGTATATCCAACAGAAGCGATCTCTGGCGAACAGTATGTACATCCAGGGATGTTGTTGTAATCAAGAGGTTGCGGATGATGACCTGCAATCTTTTCAACGCAAATAATACCTTCTGCGGAAGCAACGTGTGCAAGTGCTGCAGTAGGGATAACATCTCCGATAGCGTAGTATCCAGGGATGTTTGTCTGGTAGTAATCATTAACAAGGATACGTCCTTTGTCAACAACGATTCCAAGTTCTTCCAATCCAAGATTTTCAATATTCGCCTGAATACCAACAGCTGAAAGAACCACATCACATTCGATCTTTTCTTCTCCCTTTGCTGTTTTAACGGTAACGACACAACCTTTTCCTGAGGTATCTACAGCTTCAACAGATGAACTTGTCATCACTGAGATTCCCATTTTCTTGAATGATTTCTCTAGCTGCTTTGATACGTCCTCGTCCTCAATTGGAACAATGTTCGGCATGTATTCAACAACGATTACCTCTGTTCCGATCGCATTATAAAAATAGGCGAATTCAACCCCAATAGCTCCAGAACCAACCACAACCATTTTCTTCGGTTGCTTTTTTAAGGTCATTGCCTTACGGTATCCGATGATCTTTTCTCCATCCTGCGGAAGATTAGGAAGTTCTCTGGATCTGGCACCAGTCGCGATGATAATACCTTTATCAGCTGTATATTCAGTAACTGTTCCGTCTTCAGCAGTAACAGCCACCTTTTTTCCGGCTTTTACAACTCCATTTCCTTTCAGAACGTCGATCTTGTTTTTCTTCATCAAAAACTGGATACCATTTGACATTCCGTTAGCAACTCCACGACTTCTTTCGATCATTGCTGAGAAATCCGCTTTCGCTTCTTTCACGGAAATACCATAATCATTGGCGTGAGTCAAATACTCGAAAACATTTGCACTTTTCAAAAGCGCTTTTGTTGGAATACAACCCCAGTTCAAACAGATTCCTCCTAAAGATTCGCGTTCAACAACTGCAGTTTTCAAACCCAGCTGAGAAGCCCTGATAGCGGTAACATATCCACCTGGTCCACTTCCCACTACTATGATGTCATAATTCATATCCTAAAATTTTGTGTTGCGAAGTTAATAATTTTTGTCTCTAACTTAATGAACAGGTTAAACTGCCACGTTATACTCTCTTAAAGCATCATTCAGTGATGTTTTAAGATCCGTAGATGCTTTTCTTTTTCCTATGATCAGTGCACAAGGAACCTGATAATCTCCTGCCGGAAATTTCTTGGTGTAAGAACCAGGGATCACGACACTTCGGTCCGGAACATGTCCGCGATGCTCCACTGGATGGTCACCTGATACATCTATGATCTTTGTTGATTTGGTCAAAACCACATTTGCCCCTAACACCGCTTCTTTACCCACTCGAACTCCTTCAACAACGATACAACGTGAACCAATGAAAGCATTGTCTTCTATAATGACTGGTGCAGCTTGAAGAGGTTCAAGTACACCTCCAATACCCACACCACCACTTAGATGTACATTCTTTCCGATCTGAGCACAAGAACCAACTGTCGCCCAAGTGTCTACCATGGTCCCACTGTCGACATAAGCTCCAATATTTACATAAGAAGGCATCATGATCACACCTGGAGCGATATATGCTCCATAACGTGCAATGGCATGAGGTACAACTCGAACATTCAATTCTTTATAGTTTCTTTTCAAAGCCATTTTATCATGGAATTCAAAAGGACCTACTTCGATCGTTTCCATTTGACGAATAGGAAAATAAAGAACCACGGCTTTTTTAACCCACTCATTTACAGTCCAGCTTCCGTCTTCGTTGGGTTCTGCCACACGCAAAATTCCCTTATCGATCTCATCAATAACATGCTCAATAGCTGCAATCGTTTCTTTTTCTTTCAATAATTCCCTGTTTTCCCAGGCCGCTTCAATAATAGATCTCATGTTTCGAATTTGAGGATCAAAGATAAGCAATAGGTTGAATAGAAGTTTGGTCTATCTTTGTGGTATGGCGAAGATGTTGGGTATTGATTTTGGTTTGAAAAGAACTGGATTGGCGATGACGGATGCAGCAAACATTATTGCTTCTCCTTTGGAATACGTCGAATCATCTGAATTGATGGGCCGTCTGATTGCTTTGGTTGAAAAGGAAAAAATTAGTGTGATTGTTCTTGGATTACCAATGAATTTGAATAATACTCCGACAGACATAACGGCGAATATCTATTTGCTCAAAGAGGCCTTAGAAAAACAATTTCCTTCAGTACTTGTTGATTTGCAGGATGAAAGATTCTCTTCATCCATTGCTATTAACGCGATGATTCAGGGAGGGACAAAAAAAAGTAAACGTCAGGAAAAAGGAATAATTGACAAGGTAAGTGCTTCAGTTATTCTACAGTCCTATCTTGATCGAAAGCGCTGAATTTTCCTTTTTTTAAAATTTGGTATTCCTTGAAAGAGTTAATTTTGCAGTAAAATTGAAAACATGATATTTCCGATAGTTGCATATGGTGATTCAGTTCTTAAGAAAGAGGCAGAGGAGATTGATAAGGATTTTCCGGATTTGAAAAAACTGATCGAAGACATGTATGAAACCATGTATAGTGCTCAGGGAGTTGGTCTTGCAGCGCCTCAGATCGGAAAATCAATTAGGCTGTTTATTGTTGATGGAAGTCCTTTTGCAGATGACGAAGATGAGGATGAAGAACCAGATCCAAGAGCCGTTGGAATGGAAGATTTTAAAAAGGTTTTCATTAATCCGATCATTGAGGAAGAGGAAGGAGAAGAGTGGGGTTTTCACGAAGGTTGTTTGTCTATACCAAAGATTCGTGAAGAGGTATTTCGAAAGGAGAAAGTGCACATCAGTTATTTCAATGAAAACTGGGAGTTCAAAGAAGAAGTGTATGATGGATATGCTGCAAGGATCATTCAGCACGAATATGATCACATCGACGGTATACTTTTCACAGATCATCTTTCACCCCTCAAACGAAGATTATTGAATAAAAAGCTCCAGAATATCTCGAAAGGAGATATAAGTGTAGATTATAAAATGAAGTTTCCATTAGTTAAAAAAGGTAGATAATGAAGCAAGTATTTTTTATTGGGATCATCCTGGTTTCATTGTTCTCAGGATGCGGTGGTTCAGACGAGAAGTCTTTGTCGGAGAGACCTTCTCAGGAAGAATTGAAAGAGAAGATCAAGCACATGGAAGATTCTCTGAAAGGATTACAGTCGGATCTTCATGAGATTAAACAGATTCCAAATCTTACGAAGATGGAGTTGATCAACCGCTTGTTGGATTACTATCATTTCTACCCGGAGGATGACAAATATAGTCCTGAATGTCTGGACAAGGTGCATATGATCTACACGAGTATCAATGTGTATCCCAGAGCTTCTGAATATGCAGACACTTTATTGGAAAAATATCCAGACTATGTCAATCGTGCAATGGTACTTGAAAGTCAGGGTAGCACATTCGACATATTTATTCAGCCAAGAGATTCAGCGAAGGTGAGATATTACTATGAAATGCTTTTGAAGGAAAATCCAAAAATGGACAAGGATAAAAAACAGGGGATTAAAAATCGATTGAAGTACAACCATCTTTCATTTGATGAATTCATTGAAATGAACATGAGCAATTTTGCTAAAAATTGATGGTGTTAACGATGTGTTAAAAAATGGGTCTGCCCAAATTGTGGAACTATCTTTGGTATAGAACCTGAAAATTTAAATTATACAGTTATGAAAAAGGTAATATTTTCTCTATTGATGATGTTCGTTGCTTCAGTAGCATTGAACAAAGTATCTGCTCAGATCGAAGCTGGGCCAAAAATCGAGTTTACAAAAGAAACACATGATTATGGTACGATCAAGTATGGTGCTGATGGTACATGTACTTTCGAATTCAAGAATACTGGAAATGCTCCATTGATCATTTCAAACGCAAAAGGATCTTGTGGATGTACAGTTCCGGAATGGCCGAAGGAGCCAATTGCACCTGGAGCAAAAGGATCAATTAAAGTGAAGTATGACACAAAGCGTCCTGGAGCGATCAACAAAAGTGTAACAATCACTTCAAATGCAGTGAACGAGCCTACTAAGGTTATTCGCATCAAAGGAAATGTATTGCCAGCTCCAGAAGGTAGTGCTCCTGTGAATAGCGGAGGCGCTCCTGCAAACAACTAAGATGAGGCTATTATTCGCGATCATAATTATAGCATTGAGTTCCGCCACTGGTTTCGGCCAGCTGGCGGAATTTAGTATTAAGTCCCCAACAATTAAGCTTCCTAAAGCTAAAGAAGGTGATCAGGTAGAGCATATCTACGAATTCACCAATACAGGTAAGGCTCCTTTGATCATTAGTTCCTATAAGGTCGATTGTCCATGTACAAAACTTGAACTTCCCAAAGAACCAATCCTTCCCGGTCAAAAAGGTAAGATCATTTTATCCTTTGATACGAAAGGAAAATCATTCTACCAGGATCGCATCATCTACCTGGAAATGAATACAAAAAAGAAGACCGAAAAGCTTCGGTTTAAAATCTACGTTGAGCCAAAACCGTAACAGGTTGTTCATAACTTCTACTTCAGTTTCCTGTATTAATTTGTAACTTTAGTCCAAGAATTTTTCCCGGATTATGTACCTGATTTTTGATACGGAAACAACTGGTTTACCGCGTGATTGGAACGCCCCATACACGGACGTATCCAATTGGCCCAGAGTAGTTCAGATCGCATGGCAATTGCATGATCATATGGGAAAATTGATCGAACATCAGGATTTTCTTATTACTCCTGATGGATTCGATATTCCTTACGACGCTGAAAGGATTCACGGTATTTCTACGCAACTTGCAAACGAGAAGGGAATATCCCTTGAGATAGCACTTTCAAAGTTCGAAATAGCAATGAAGCAAACAAATTTCATTGTTGGTCAGAATGTAGGATTTGATATTAATGTAGTCGGATGTGAATTCGTAAGGTTGGGTGTTAATCCTGATCTTGTCAGAATGCCTGTTCTGGACACTTGTACCGAAGTTACTGCTGAATTATGCAGACTTCCGGGAGGAAGGGGAGGACGATTTAAGTTGCCGACATTAACAGAGCTCCATCAGCACCTATTTAATGAGCCTTTTGCTGAGGCACACAACGCAACTGCCGATGTTGAGGCAACCACCCGTTGTTTTCTTGAGTTGATCAGAATCGGGAATTATTCGATAGAACAACTGGATCAGATCGATGAGTACCTTGAAGATTTCAGATCTTTCAATCCCGCACCAATTGGAAGAGTTGGTTTAACACATGTCAACCTAAAGCAGGAGAGTGCCAAATTAAAAGAGGGCTTTAAGGAAGAATTTGAGATTCGAAAAGGTGATTTCGAGGAAAACAGAATTCGACTTGACAAAGCCGAATTTGCTCATTTGCATAATCATACACAATTTTCGATTCTACAATCGACCATTGATGTCTCTGGATTGGTGAACAAAGCGATTGAATTGAAAATGCCTGCGGTGGCCTTGACAGATACGGGGAACATGATGGCTGCCTTTCACTTTGAAAAGGCTGTTTCTTCGCATAACAAGCAAGTAAAAGCTGCCAGAAAAGAGGCTGAGGAGAAAGGGGAATCGTACGATGGAAAAGAACTATTGCCGATCATTGGGTGTGAGTTCAATGTCTGTAGAAATCACAAGGACAAATCTCAAAAGGACAACGGTTATCAGATCGTTATCCTGGCAAAAAATAAAAATGGTTATCATAACCTGGTAAAACTGGCTTCATTTGCTTACACTGAAGGTATGTACTATGTGCCAAGGATCGATAAGCAATTAATTTCTCAGTATAAGGATGATCTCATCGTTTTATCAGGGAATTTGTATGGTGAGATTTCATCATTGATCTTAAATGTAGGTGAAATCCAGGCTGAGGAAGCTTTGCTGTGGTGGAAGAAGGAATTTGGAGATGATTTTTACCTTGAGATCATGCGTCATGGTCAGGAAGATGAGAATCGAGTAAATGCCACGCTTATAAAATTTACCGAAAAACATCAGGTAAAACTGGTGGCAACAAACAATACCTTTTATCTGAATACTGAGGATGCCGAAGCGCATGATGTATTGTTGTGTGTTAAGGATAGCGAGTTGGTATCCACGCCGAAGGGTAGAGGAAGAGGATTCCGCTACGGATTAGATAATAATCAGTATTATTTCAAATCTCAGGAAGAGATGAAAGAATTGTTCATCGATCTTCCTGAAGCAATAGAGAATATTTCTGAGATCATTTCAAAATGTGAAGCCTACGGATTAGCAAGAGACGTTTTGTTGCCCGCTTTTGACATTCCAGAAGAATTCAAGGATGCTAAAGACCTGGAGGATGGAGGAAAACGGGGTGAGAACAATTATCTGCGCCACCTTACCTATGAAGGCGCAAAACGACGATATGATGATGTCACCGTCGAGATAAAGGATCGACTTGATTTTGAATTAGCAACAATTGAAAGAACAGGTTATCCCGGATACTTCTTGATCGTTCAGGATTTTTGCAATGCGGCTCGGGAAATGGGAGTGTCAGTCGGTCCAGGAAGAGGTTCCGCGGCAGGATCAGCAGTTGCATATTGCATAGGTATTACCAATGTCGATCCGATTGCATACGATCTCCTATTTGAGCGTTTCCTTAATCCGGACAGGGTTTCTATGCCCGATATTGATATTGATTTCGATGATGAAGGACGTGGTCGTGTAATTGATTGGGTGATCAATAAATACGGTGCCAATCAGGTGGCTCAGATCATTACTTATGGCACGATGGCTGCTAAATCAAGTATTCGAGACGCAGCAAGAGTGCTCGATCTTCCTTTGCCGGATGCAGACAGAATTGCTAAACTCGTTCCAGATCTTTCACTCAATAAGATCTTCGCGCTTGATGATGCTTCTTTGGCTGATAAGTTGAAGAATAATCAGGACGATATCGCGAGGGCTAAAGAACTAAAAAGATTGTGTGAAGGAACAGATCTTTCCGCAAAGGTGATTAAGAAAGCCTTGCAATTGGAGGGTTCGGTTCGAAATACAGGTATCCATGCCTGTGGTGTGATCATTACACCTGATGACATTACGAATTTCGTACCTGTAGCTACAGCAAAAGATTCAGATATGTATTGTACGCAATACGACAACTCGGTCGCTGAATCTGCAGGTTTGCTAAAAATGGACTTCCTTGGTCTCAAAACACTTACGTTGATCAAGGATGCAGTGAAGAACATCAATGAGACAAAGGGATTGGAATTGGATCCGGATTTGTTTCCAATCGATGATGTTCCTACCTATGAATTATTTCAGCGTGGTGAAACGGTAGGGATATTCCAGTACGAATCTCCTGGGATGCAAAAGTACATGAGGGAGCTCAAGCCGACTGTCTTTGCCGATCTGATCGCGATGAATGCCTTATACAGACCTGGTCCTCTTGAATACATACCTTCCTTTATTCGTAGAAAACACGCTGAAGAGGAGATTGTGTACGATCTTGACGATTGTGAAGAGTACCTGAAAGAAACGTACGGTATTACTGTCTATCAGGAGCAGGTAATGCTTTTATCTCAGAAACTCGCGGATTTTACCAAAGGTGAAGCGGATACACTCCGTAAGGCGATGGGTAAAAAACAGAAGGATGTCCTGGATAAAATGAAACCGGCTTTCCTTGAAAAGGGTGAAGCCAAAGGCCATGATCGAGAAAAACTTGAGAAAATCTGGAAAGACTGGGAAGCTTTTGCCTCATACGCCTTTAACAAATCTCACTCTACGTGTTATGCCTGGATCGCTTACCAAACAGCTTACTTAAAAGCGAATTTTCCTGCGGAGTACATGGCTTCGGTTCTTTCTAACAACATGAATGACATCAAACAGATTTCCTTCTTCATGGAAGAATGCAAACGAATGGGTATTCCTGTTTTAGGTCCGGATGTGAATGAATCCAATTATCACTTCACAGTAAATAAAGAGGGTGCCATCCGATTTGGTTTGGGTGCTATCAAAGGATTAGGTAGTGGTCCTGTTGAAGCGATCATTGAAGAGAGGGGTGAAAATGGCCCGTTCCAGTCGATTTTCGATATGGCAAAACGAATCAATCTAAGAGTTTGTAATAAGAAGGCTTTTGAAAGTCTTGCATATGCTGGTGGATTTGATTCATTTAAAAATGTGCACAGAGCACAGTATTTTCAAGAGGATATTTCCGGCAAGACTTTCCTGGAAAGTGCAATGCGTTTTGGGGCAAGTTTTCAGGATAACGAGTCGTCTTCACAAGTGTCATTATTTGGAGAAAGTTCCGGAGCAAAAATGCCAGAACCCGAAATTCCGAAGGCTACAGAGTGGTCTAGTATGTTTAAGCTTAAGAAGGAAAAAGAGGTGGTTGGCATCTTTATTTCCGGACATCCCTTGGATGACTTTAGAGTGGAGATCGATGCTTTTTGTAATGGTAACATTTCAATGCTTCACGATCTTGAGAGTCACAAAGGAAAGGATATTCTTGTTCCTGCCATCATTATAGAAGCCGAACATAGAGTTACTAAAAATGGTGACCCTTTTGGGACACTGATCATCGAAGATTATTCAGATAGTCATAAGTTGTTCTTATGGAGGGAAAACTATTTAAAGTTCAAGCATTTTTTCCATCCTGGAACATTTGTTGCATTCAAAGGAAAAATTGAAAAGCCATTAAGAAGAAACGAACTTGAATTTGTAGTGAGTACCATCTCATTACTCCAGGAATTAAAGGATGCTAAAGCTTCAGAGTTAAGTATTAAAGTTTCTTCAAAGGAGCTTGATCAGGTGATGATCACAGATCTTTACAAGTTATTTACGGAAAATGAAGGTAGAGTATCAGTTAATTTTACGGTATTCGATCCATTGGATGGAATTGAAGTAAGAATGCCTTCGAAGACAATAAAAATCGACCCGAATAGTCAATTGTTCAAAGAGTTACAGAAATTTAATCTGGAATTCAGGTTGTCTTAAGGGATGAGTTCCCTCATCTGAGTCAATTCATCAACCTTCTGAGCATTTCCGACCTGCTGAAAAGAGGCGATCAAATTAGTGATCATACGCCTGATAATGTCAGAATGTGAGCAAGGTTCAAAGTAGGAACGCTCGTGAGGTAAGTTCAGCCCATCAAGAAATTCTTTAATATCCTTCATTCCGAAAATGGTTCCTTTGGAAAACGGATTTATGTAAAATAAAAT
This sequence comes from uncultured Bacteroidota bacterium, assembly GCA_937899625.1. Lineage (GTDB taxonomy): Bacteria > Bacteroidota > Bacteroidia > Flavobacteriales_D > Crocinitomicaceae > M0103. The sequence continues at coordinate 5,070 of CALCCB010000053.1, read as the reverse complement.
TCCATAATCATTCTTTTCCTTCAGGTATTGACCTGATCCATGTTCGTCCATAAAAGCCAGAATAAAGTGATTCGGAAGATTCACACCATAGATTGGCAGGTCGAGTGATTGTGCAACAATAGAGTAGATCAAGCATAGGCTCAGCGGATTTCCTTTTCTTGATTCTATTACAGTATTTAGAAAAGAATTCATCGGAGAATGAAAATTCTTGGTATCCCCATGAAATTTATAAAGTCCGAAATAGATTCGGTTCATGATATTAACTTTCTCAAAAGCGGTCATGCTATCATTTAACTCCAGCCAGACATCTCTTCTTAATTGCTGAATAGTTTCGATGATCATTTGCTCATCCAGACCAGGGTATTGATATCTTGAGACAATAATAGCTCCCTTCAACAAATCTTTATCTTCTGATTCAGCCCACTGGGTGAGATCTTTTTTGGTTTCTTCGAATTGGATCTCGTGGATAAGGTTTTCAATTCTACTTTGAAAAAGAAGGCCCATAGATTCTTGTTCCCATGAGCTTTCAAGGAAGGGAATAGCTTCCGATCCATATGTTCTCAAGCGATCTCTCACATGTTCGAAAACATTTTCGTCCGGATCGTCGATCAGCTGAATAAGCGCTTGTATTTCCCTGAGTTCTTTCACTTGCAACAAATATAGATGAGCTATTCAGGTCATTTGGATGTGATGCCAAATCTTTATTCATGGAAAAATGTTAATTAAAGTAAAAAAAACTGAAACCTTTTGAATTAACAGGCGTTAGAGATGATACGGATCAATTATTAACATCTACAGGTTAAGAAAAGGGAGGCTCCTACAGGGCCTCTTTTTTTTGTTTAAAGATTTTGTTGGAGTGTAGTTTGGTATGGTTTTTATAACTTCAAAGAAAAAAAAGATCATGAAAGCATTATTTATGAGTTTGGTAGTTTTATTATTGGTTGCATCATGTAAATCCGCGGAGGTTGTCGCAACTGAAAATAAGGATATAATGGAAGAGGTTTCTGAGGATGGTGCTGTTTCTGGAGTTGTGTATGTGAGTTTAAAAGGTTGCCCGGTATTAATCATTGTCGATAGTGGGGCAGACCAAAAAAGACTTTATCCGGTGAATCTTCCTCAGGAATTTAAGGTTGATGGAACTAAGATCTTATTTAATTATATTCCAAGCAGGGCAATGCAGCCTGACGGTTGTACCTTGATTGATATGGTTGTCTCTGTAGAGAATGTTCAAAAAACCAGATGATCAGAGAGATTTCATGAGTTTCCTGTAAGCGCTTTGATTTGCCTTGCTATAAAAGGCTCGTTCGATCTTGTATTTTTCCTGTGCTGTTAAATGCCATGAAAGAGAGATCCTGTCGTTGGAATGTTCTCGTAAATTAAATGTAATTACATCCAGAGAAAAAGGGAATGATTTAGTTGCAGCTTCAAGAAGTTGTTCTTGATCGAAGTCTTGAGTTCTTGGAAAATTGCTGTAGATATTTCCAAAAGGTAATGTGATCTTATCGAGCATGGATACAGAGTGATACGACTCATTGTTTAAGATCCTTTTCGTATCCCTAATTTCGATGATGATCACACCACTTGTATTTTCTTTGATCCAATCGGTGAGTTGTGTGAGGTATTCAATCGTCGTTCTAGTACCGTAATTGTCTCTGATTCCTGCGTCCATCAATTGCATTTCAGGGAAAGTAGGCATGGTTACCATCGGCATAATGAAAGGGAAGGTTGCGTTTGCTCTAAGAACAGATGAGAATCTGATCTTTTGAGGGTCATTTTTAGCAAAGAATGATTGATAGTCAATGTTTTCATAGCTATTTGATCTTTCTTCTTTGCTAGTGTTTCCAATTGTAAGGAACCTCAGAGACTGAGAGGAGATTAATAATCGTCTTCCATCGTTTGCTATTGTTGGAGAAAAGATCATTACAGGTACTTTGGCATCTTTTTCCGGTTGGGAATAATATCCCAGATCATGCCTCAAAATATTTTTTGTATTCTCATGCAGTTGTTCTTCAAAGGCATATCCTCTGTCTTTTGTATAAGCGTGTCCGTTGTGTTCAAACGTTTGGAATCGCACGAACAGGTCATTGGTAGAAACTGAAAATGCCAGTTTGTTCAATAGATCTTTGCCAAGATTTTTCCTGAAGGATTCATCGTAAAGATCATTGACCTTGTTATTTCTTTGAAGGTGGATCAATTCCCTGAAATAGGCAGCTCCAACCATTCCCCCGGATGCTCCTGTGATCATTTGCACATGAGAAGTTAATTTTCCTTTGGTTCCTTTTTCGCAATTCTGAAGAACGGTAAGTGTCCAAAGTGCACTTCGAGATCCTCCTCCGGATGTATTTACAATGATCAATTTAGGTTTATCAGTGTCCGTTTTTGATTTCCAATTTTCCAAAAGGGAGATGAATTCCTTTTTTGAATTGTCATGAACGGACGTATCGGAACCAGAATTTCTGATTCTCTCAACTGAAAACTCTTGTAATTTTTCAGGTGAATAATCCAGGCCATAAGCATAATTGGTGTATTTGAACATTCCGGTATGTGTGCTCAGGTAGTTCATTGTGAAGATTGCAATAAAAATGATCGGGTAAGTCCATCGGTGAAACCAGGACATCATCGCAGAGAAGATCATGTGGATCATCGTCAAAAGAAGCACGATGCTCATCGCTGCAGGAGTTTCAAAAACGGGCCAGTCTCTGAAAAAGCTCAAAATAAAAAATGCAGATATGGTCAGGATCTCAAAAATTGTAGCGTTGATCCTGTTCTGAGCAAAAACCCGCTCAATTACTTCCTTATCAAGATGTGTAATCTTTCTACTTTGGTATAACTTGAGGTGCCTCCCAATATAGATGAAGGGCCTTTTTCGCTCTGTTCTGAAATAATTGTACCACTTCAGTTGTTTGTTGAGTACTGAACTGATTGGAGTGCCCTGTGTTTCTTCATCAGATACCACATGCTTGTTCTTTGTCGTAGGGAAAAAATAAAAGATCGATAATAAGATAAAAAGCAGTGCTCCCAGAAAGACTGACAAGCTAAACATAGTGATCGTTTTCCAATCTGTTAGTTCCTGTTGATTCTGAAAAGAGATCATTTGTAACAGGTAAAAAATGAAGAAGGAGAGCGGAATCAAAGAATTGTTTATGCAGAACTTAAAGAATGGTCTTGATACGGCAGCTAAGAACTGGTATCGCGGGCCAAGCTTTATGTAACTGTATGTATTGAAGGCCATTGTAAAGCCGCCGAAAGAGAAGCCAAGAAGGAAGAATGCCCAATTATTTACCTCGCCCTGATATTCCGGTGATAGAAATAGAAATGGAACTCCGAATGCGCTGCCAAAACTATCGGCAATGATCGCAAAAAGCAATGCCCAGTAGAACATTGAAATAAGATTATACTTCAGCTGTCCCAGAATCAACTGAAAAGGGAAAAAGGATCTGATAAATCCTACAACGGTCCATTTACCATAATCAAACTTCATTTATATGTTTGACGTTTCTTCACGCATTATGGTTGTGATTGCAAATTCGTGGTAATAAAATCGTAAGCCAAATAGGCCAGGGCTTTTCCGGTTATCATTTCTTCGTGAGGGTTATTTGGGGCTGCTTCCGGTAGGTGCAGGTAACAAGCTTGTGGAAGAGAAGCGAATGTTTTAACATAGAATCTAGCTTCGTCCATTGATATCCCGGAAGGAGTAAATGCAGAAGTAGGCATCAATGCAATGCTGTCCATGTCTAATTCAATACCCAATTTAAATTCTTTATGCATGGATGCTGATAATGAAGAAATATCCTGAAGAAAAAGCCCTCTATTTAATATGTAATCATCCAGAAAAGAATAGTGACAATGGTTTTCTTTCAAAAAATCAAGGATGAATTGATTGTTATAAGCTTTATGTAGGCCAATTGCATGATATTTCTCAATATGACCGTATTCTATCGCAAATGAAAATGGGTTTCCACTGTGTCTGTTGTCTGTTTTTCTGCAATCCGCATGAGGGTCGAGATTGATAACGTTGATCCTTTTGTTTTTTGCATAATGAGCAATGATCGGATATGCATTATTATGCCCGCCTCCAATAACAATTAAGCATTGGTCTTCTGTTAGAAGATCTCCGAGCACGTCGAGCACTAGGCTGTCAAGCTCTTGAACCAAATCACAACCTTGTTTCTCTGATTTGAATTTTACGTTTTGTCTGATTTCGCCTGCTACACAGATCTCACTTCCTTCTATAAATTGATTGGATTGCATCGAAAGGAATCGTCCTAAGAAAGATTGGAAACCATTTTCTGAGCCAGGCCTTCCTACATTTGACTGAGGACCAATGGATTCAGAGATTCCCAGTATCACGTATTTCACAGAAGGGTCGTTCGCATTCGTTTTAACCTTTTGTCCAATTCGTTCTTCTCCTTCCCGAACCGAAAACAAGGAAGTTAGTTTCTCAGAATTGAATGGGTGGAATTCGAAAGAGAGGTTAGATTTCATAGTTCGACATTAGGTCTAAAAAATAGTTTGGTGGGCTTTGAGGCTTCATAGTTTCCCTCGAGACAAAAACAAGAGTGGTTGAAGCTGTCGAGATCAACTTGCCGGATTCGTTACTAATTGAGTATTCAAAATAGATCCGTGGGCCATTGATCTCTGTTATTTTGGTTGTGATCGTTAATTCATCGTCGTATTTTGCCGGCCCCAGGTACTTTACCTGGAATTCGGATACCGGAAGCATTATGCCATTTTCTTCCATTTTGCGATAGGTCATTCCTGCTTTTCGCAATGCTTCAACACGCCCTACTTCGAAATATGTGGCGTAATTTCCGTAATAGCAATAACCCATCTGATCTGTTTCGGCATATCGAACCCTTAATTTGGTTTCTTCTTCGAAAGAATATTTCATGTTGGTAACTTGCAGATTCTTTTGTTAAATATACTATTCTTGTTGGGATAATTGTTGGTTAATGCGTATTTTCGGAGGAACAAATTAATTGGTGAGAAAGAAGTTAATATTTAACTTTAGAGGGGGTAAGTTGCTAGCAGATAATCTGTTCGTTAATTGATTCAACGAAATAATTAATT
>CALCCB010000052.1 GCA_937899625.1 uncultured Bacteroidota bacterium | reverse complement strand
TTCTCTAACTGACTGAAGATCTTCCTTATCGATCTCATAAATTCCTCCATAAACGCGAACATGTTCGGGCCCAAATTCAAAATACACACCATTGATCGCTTTGCTCTTTTTCCCTTCTGGAGCGACAACCGCCGACATCATCATTTTATAGGGTGTTTTATCCGAAGAAAAACGAATGTCTCTATTGATCCTGAACATACAGTCTTTGGCTTCCAACCCTTTGAATTCAGGTTGATCTGCAGCAATTGCATCGATCACACTTTGAACAAAATTTCGGAAAGGCTCTCGAACAGAATTTTCGTAACGTTTACGATTCAGGTCAAACCAGTCTTTATTGTTATTCGGTGCCAAATCGATGAAAAACTGCAAGAAATCTTTGTCAAAATGTGCCATTGATCAATTTATTTCTTCAAAAATAACAAAGTATTCCAAGCCATTTTCAGGGCATCATTTGATAATTAAGTACTTTCGTCAAACAAATATTCGATTTATGAGACATGTATCCCTTCAGAGCATCGAGAATGCGATCAAAAAAATAGACAACCTTGACGACGATGGACTGGAAAGAATTTCAGAAACAGTAGCGCTCGCTCAAGAAACACTTCTTGGCTATGCAATGTCTGCTGCGATCGAATACAATAACCCAAAGCTTGAAGGTCTACTGATCTATTATTTCTGTTTATTGAATGAATGTTTTGTTCAGGAGGGTCTCCGTTTACGTGCCGTGACCGAGGCCGATATCGACGAATTTGAAGATCCTTATTTCGAACTTCTTGATACCTATTTCGACACTGACAATGATGATCTACTGGAAGAATTCTGTGACCAACCGAATTTGACACAATTCATGGCCATCGAAGTATCAACAGAGGATGATGACGGTACTTCACTTGACGATGAGACTGCAACCCAACTTTTCATTGTAAGCCTTGCTATCATTACACTATTAGGCAGAGCCATTATCGAATAAATGAAGTCTCCTCAGGAAATTGTTCAACTAATGATGGAGAAGGATGCCTTCAGCCAATGGTTGGGCATTGAGGACCTTGAAGTAGGTTTGGGTCATTGTTCGCTAAAAGCAATCGTAACCGAAGAAATGACCAATGGTCATCAAACACTTCACGGAGGAATTACCTATTCAATTTCAGATTCAGCTTTGGCTTTCTCTTCCAATTCAAGAGGCTTCAGAGCCGTTAGTATTGAAACCTCGATCTCCCACATTAAAAGATGTTTTCCCGGCGATACTCTTACTGCATATGCAAAAGAAGTAAGCAGAGGCAGAACGATCGGCATCTACGAAGTGGAGATCTTCAACCAAAATCAAGTCAAAGTTTCCCATTTTAAGGGTACTGTTTTTATCTCCACAGAAACATGGTAATTTTTTAAAATTACTTATGTATGCATAAAATATTTTTGTTACTTTTAGCCGAATCATTTTTTGGCCATGAGTGACAACCCTGATTTTCTCTATGACTTTGTGATCCGCCATTCCTGGCACCGCATCTCCAGAATGTACAATACGAAAGCTGCTGATTATGAAATGACTATGTCTATCGGCTTTCTTTTAATGAATGTAGATAAGGAGGGTACCCCTAGTACTGCTTTGGGTCCAAAAATGGGGATGGAACCCACCAGTCTTTCCAGAACATTAAAGTCAATGGAAGACAAAGGTTTGATCATTCGAAAGGAAGACGCAATTGATAAACGAAAGGTGCTTGTTTTCCTGACCCCAGAAGGAGTAGAAAAGAGAAAGTTGGTGAGAGACTTCGTGGTAGGTTTCAACGACAAGATCTTTGCAAAGATACCGGCAACCAAGATGAAAGCATTCTATGAAGTGGCTTTTAAGGTTGATGCATTGATAGAAGAAGAATTAAAGAACAAAATAGAAAACAAATGAACAGACACATCAGAAAAGTAGCCGTATTGGGTTCTGGTGTCATGGGGTCAAGGATCGCATGTCACTTTGCCAATATCGGATGCCAGGTTGTTCTATTGGATATCGTTCCCAGAGAACCAACTCCAGAGGAACAATCTAAAGGTCTTACCATGGAGCATCCTGCTTTTAGAAACAGGATCGTTAATGGATCACTTGACTTTGCATTGAAATCGAATCCATCACCTATTTACAGGAAATCTTTTGCTACAAGGATCAAGACCGGAAATTTTGATGATGATATGGCTTTGATCAAAGATTGTGACTGGGTGATCGAAGTGGTGATCGAACGACTGGATATCAAACAACAAGTATTTGAAAAAGTAGAACAATACCGTACACCGGGAACTCTGATCACCTCAAATACTTCTGGTATTCCGATCCACATGATGCTTGATGGCAGAAGCGATGATTTCAAAAAACATTTCTGTGGAACACACTTCTTCAATCCTCCGAGATATCTTCAGTTATTGGAAATCATTCCTACCCCATCAACTGATCCTGCGATCGTTGACTTTTTGATGGATTATGGTTCAAAGATCCTTGGTAAGAAGACCGTTCTTTGTAAAGACACTCCGGCATTCATCGCAAACCGAGTTGGGGTTTATTCCATCATGGCGCTGTTCCATGCGGTAAAAAGTATGGGGCTTACTGTAGAAGAGGTCGATAAATTAACTGGCCCTGTCTTAGGACGGCCAAAATCTGCCACCTTCAGAACTTGTGATGTTGTTGGTCTCGACACTTTGGTGCACGTAGCAAACGGTTTGAAAGCCAATTGTCCGAATGACGAGGCGAAAGAATTGTTCGAATTGCCTGATTACATTTCAAAAATGGTTGAGAACAACTGGTTGGGCTCTAAATCAGGACAAGGTTTCTATAAGAAAGTTAAAGGAGAAGGTGGGAAAAGTGAGATTCAGGTGTTGGATCTGAATACTTTGGAATATAAGCCATCTCAAAAAGTGAAGTTTGCAACTTTAGAGATGACGAAGCCGGTTGAAGACTTGAAGCAACGAACAAAAATGCTTTTTGCAGGAGCGGATAAGGCGGGTGAATTCTATCGAACATTATTTGCAGGATTATTCGCATATGTTTCAAACAGACTTCCTGAGATCACAGATAATCTTTACAAGATCGATGATGCGCTGAAAGCCGGTTTCGGATGGGAGCTCGGTCCTTTTGAAACGTGGGATATCATTGGACTGGACAAAGGTCTTGAACTGATCGCAGCAAATGGAAAGAATGTGGCAGGATGGGTTTCAGAAATGAAAGCTTCCGGAGCAACAAGTTTCTACAAAACAGAAAAAGGACAGAAGCAATATTATGATGTTGCTTCCAAAACATATAAGGTAATTCCAGGAACAGAAAATCTGGTGCTTCTGGACGCACTTCGCGATGAGAATAAAGTTTGGGGTAATTCCGATACTACACTTGTTGATTTGGGAGATGGCGTCTTGAATCTTGAATTCCACACGAAGATGAATACCATTGGTGGAGGAGTGATCCAGGGAATTAACAAAGCAATTGAAATTGCTGAGAAAGACTACAAAGGATTAGTGATCTCCAATACCGGACAGAATTTCTCGGCCGGAGCCAATGTGGGAATGATCTTTATGATGGCCATTGAACAGGAACTGGAGGAGCTCAACTTTGCAGTAAAAGCATTCCAGGATACCATGATGAGAATTCGTTATTCAAATATTCCGGTGGTGGTAGCACCACACAATCTAGCTCTTGGAGGAGGATGTGAAATGTCAATGCATGCGGATAAAGTTGTTGCTCATGCAGAACTTTATATGGGACTGGTTGAATTCGGAGTAGGATTGATCCCTGGTGGTGGTGGTTCGAAAGAATTCGCAAAACGACTTTCTCAGGAGCTGAAGGATGGTGACATCAAGATCAACCGAATGAGAGAACGATTCCTTACGATCGGACAGGCAAAAGTTGCGACGTCAGCCTATGAAGCCTTTGATCTTGGATACTTGAGAGAAGGTATTGATGAAGTGGTAGTGAGCCGTGACCATCAATTGGGTAGAGCGAAAGCCGCTGTCCTTGAAATGTCTAACAAAGGGTATGTTGCTCCAAAACGTGAAAAGAACATCACAGTTATGGGACTGGAAGGATTGGGAATCGTATACGTTGGTGCCAATTCAATGCTTTCCGGAAAATACATGTCGGATCATGATCGTGTGATCTCTGAAAAACTTGGTTTTGTTTTATGTGGAGGTGACCTAAGTGAAAACACGGTTGTTTCAGAGCAGTATCTGCTTGATCTTGAAAGAAAGGCGTTTGTGGAATTATGTACCGAAAGAAAGACGCTTGAACGATTGGAGAGTCTGGTGAAGTATGGAAAAATCTTAAGAAATTAGACAATAAGACGTTAAGACTCCAAGACATTTGGATTAATAAAAATATAGCATTGAAAAAGGGTCATAACTTCAGGGAATTAAAGATTTGGAAAGATTCAATGGATCTTGTCAAAGACATTTATGTCATTACATCCGAACTTCCTATTGATGAAAAGTTTGTTTTAATTTCTCAGATTAACAGGTCTGCGATATCAATTCCATCGAATATTGCAGAGGGCTCTGGCAGATCATCTGAAAAGGAATTTGTTCACTTTTTAAATATTGCCATTTCTTCGTCATATGAACTTGAAACACAATTGATCCTTATTCAAGAACTATACAAAAGAGAGATAGCTTCGACGTTGCAGAAGTTAGAGTCACTTCAGAAAATGATTGGAGCATTTAAAAGGAAATTAAAAAATGAATTGTAAAAATATGTTTGGTAAATCATGTTGTCTTAACATCCAAACATCCTAAAATCAATAAAAATGGGACAAAGAGCATATATTGTAACAGGATTCAGATCAGCGGTTGGTAAGGCCGGAAAAGGTGGATTCAGATTTTACCGCCCTGACGATCTTGCTGCTGATGTTATCAAACATTTGATGGCAAGTGTTCCTCAACTGGATAAAGAAAGAGTTGACGATGTGATCGTTGGGAATGCAACACCAGAAGCCGAACAAGGATTGAACGTGGGTAGAATGATCTCTTTAATGGGATTAAACACCGATAAAGTGCCTGGAATGACGGTGAACAGATATTGTTCATCTGGATTGGAGACAATTGCCATTGCGGCAGCGAAGATCGAACATGGAATGGCAGATTGTATTATCGCTGGTGGTGTGGAATCAATGTCTGTAATGGCGATGGGAGGATGGAGAATTGTTCCAAATCCTAAAGTAGGAAAGGAAAATCCAACCTGGTATTGGGGAATGGGGCTTACTGCCGAAGCAGTTGCTGAACAGTACAAGGTGAGTCGTGAAGAACAGGATCAGTTTTCCTTAAAAAGTCATGAAAAGGCAATCGCTGCGATCAAGGAAGGTCGGTTTAAAGATCAAATCGCGCCTGTTTCAGTGGAACATATTTTCCTTGATGAGAATGAGAAGCGCCAGGTAAAAAATTACATTGTAGATACTGATGAAGGTCCAAGAGCCAGTACTTTGGATGCACTGGGCAGACTTAAACCTGTATTTGCCAATGGTGGATCAGTTACAGCAGGAAACTCATCACAGACTTCTGACGGAGCCGCATTTGTATTGGTAATGTCTGAAAGAATGGTGAAAGAATTAAATCTTGAACCGGTTGCTCGTCTGGCTTCATACGCAGTGGTTGGTGTTGAACCAAGAATTATGGGAATCGGTCCAGTGGACGCTATTCCAAAGGCAATCAAAATGGCAGGATTAAATCTGAATGATATTAACCTGTTTGAATTGAATGAAGCTTTCGCTTCACAATCTTTGGCAGTGATCAGAGAAACAGGACTTAATCCGGACATCGTGAACGTGAACGGAGGTGCGATCGCTCTTGGACACCCGCTTGGTTGTACCGGAGCAAAGCTAACTGTTCAGATCATGAACGAGCTTAAGCGAAAAGACCAGAAATATGGAATCGTAACGATGTGTGTTGGCACCGGACAAGGTGCAGCTGGAGTTATTGAAATGTTATAATACGAATTGAATCTAATAACCTAAATAGAAATTTGTCAAAAGAAATGGAAGCAAATAACAATCCGATCAAAGGAGGAGAATTTCTCATCCGAAAGACAAACCCAAGTGAAATCTTTATTCCGGAAGAATGGACTGAAGAGCAAAGAATGATCGCACAGATGTGTGATGATTTTATCGATCAGGAGATCGTTCCAAACATCGAACGCATTGATAAAATGGAAGAAGGCCTGATGCCTTCTCTACTCGATAAATCAGGTGAATTAGGACTGCTTGGTATGTCAGTACCCGAAGATCTTGGAGGAATGGGAATGGATTTCAAAACATCACTTCTCGCAACAGAACATCTGGGTAAAGGATATTCTTTTTCAGTTGCTTACGGTGCTCATACCGGGATCGGAACATTACCACTTTTGTATTACGGAACAGAAGAACAAAAAGCGAAGTATATTCCAAAGCTTGCTTCAGGTGAATGGAAAGCAGCTTATTGTTTAACTGAACCGGGTTCTGGTTCTGACGCGAATTCAGGAAAAACAAAGGCGAAATTAAGTGACGATGGAAAGCATTACATCATCAATGGTCAGAAGATGTGGATCACCAATGGTGGATTTGCTAACATGATGACCGTGTTCGCTAAGATAGATGATGACAAAAATCTCACAGCATTTATTGTGGAAGCAGATTCTGAAGGGATCTCATTGAACCCGGAAGAAAAGAAAATGGGTATCAAGGGATCATCCACTCGTCAGGTTTTCTTTAACAATGTGAAAGTTCCTTTAGAGAACATGCTTTCAGAGAGAGAGAATGGATTCAAGATCGCAATCAATATTTTGAACATCGGAAGGATCAAATTGGCTGCAGGTGTATTGGGCGGAGCAAAAGCAACGATCAATGACGCGGTGAATTACTCCAATGAAAGAGAACAATTCGGAAGACCTATTTCGAAGTATGGTGCGATCCGTTTTAAATTGGCCGAAAGTGTGATCCGTACTTGGGTATTGGAAGCTGCAACCTATCGCGCAGGTCAGAATATTGATGACGCAATTCAAGGTTTGATCGCTTCAGGAATGCCGAAAGGACAGGCGACTTTGAAAGGTATTGAACAGTTCGCAGCAGAATGCGCAATGCTTAAGGTCGCAGGATCTGAATGTCTGGATTATTGTGTAGACGAGGCGGTTCAGATCTATGGTGGTATGGGATATTCAGCAGAATCTCCTGTGGAAAGAGCGTATAGAGATGCACGTATCAACAGGATCTTCGAAGGAACCAATGAGATCAACCGAATGTTAACAGTAGACATGATCCTCCGAAGAGCAATGAAAGGAGAACTGGATCTGATGGGTCCGGCAATGAGCGTTGCCAATGAATTGATGTCTATTCCCGACTTCGGTTATGCGCCTGAAGGAACGCTTGGTTATGAAGAAAAGTATCTTGAAGGCTTCAAGAAGACCATTCTGATGGTAGCAGGAAGTGCAGTTCAGAAACTAATGCAATCCTTAAGTAAGGAACAAGAGGTTCTGATGAACATTGCGGATATGTCGATATGGACCTATCAGGCTGAATCGGCATTGCTGAGACTTCAGAAAATGATCGAATTGAAAGGTGAAGAAAATTGCGCAGTTCAGATCGCTATTGTTAAGTGTTACTTCTACGATACAGCGGACCGAATCAACAAGGCTGCAAAAGATGCCCTGAACTCTTTCGCTGAAGGTGACGAATTGAGAATGATGTTGATGGGATTGAAACGTTTCACGAAAACAGAACCGTTCAACCCGAAAGAAGCAAGACAGATCATCGCACAGAAGATCATCGCAGAAAACAAATACACGTTATAAGAAAAGGGCCTCAGGGCCCTTTTTTACTGTCAGCTTATCAGGATTTCCTCACTTATGGGTGTAATTTTCGCAAAAAAAGATTCAAACTGTAGAATGAATAATTTAATAGCTTACTTTCACGGCATGAGTCATAGGGCATTATTTATTTTCTTCATTTTATTTTCAATCACTGGGAATTTATATTCCCAATGCCCAAGCGGGCAATATCCCTTGCAAATCAATATCAATCCAGATAGTTACCCGAATGAAACAACCTGGAGCCTATTTGTAGATAATATCTTAACAAATAATGGGACCACCAATGGATTAAATAGTTGCATCGATACTAATTCATGTATTCGATTTGAAATTTACGACTCCTATGGAGATGGGATGTGCTGTGGTTACGGATTGGGTTCTTATAACGTTTTATGGAATGGAGATTTAGTAGCCGAAGGAGGTGAATTTCAATTTCAAGCAAATCATTCTTTTAATTGTGATACAGGAACAATTTGTGAAAATCCTATTTCTATTACTCTTGGTAATCATGTAGCTCCAACTAATAATACTTATTTTACCTTCACTCCTGATTCATCAGGAAATTATAAAATCTCTACTTGCGGGCTCAGCAATTGTAATACACAATTATGGATATATGATAATTGTATGGATGTTGACGTAAGTTCTAATAATGGAGCACTCTATTACAACGATGATTACTGTGCTAATCAAGCTGAAATAATTGCATTTCTTGGAGAGGGGATCGACTACATCATTAGAGTTGGATCTTTAGGCTCTGGATCGTGTGGAATAGATATTCCATTTAATGTAGAATTTGATAGCCAACTATCTAGTGTCCTGCCAATCGTTAAGTTAACCACCCTAAATGCCTCAATAAATAACGACATTAAAGTTCCAGTTTATATGGAAATAATTGATAATGGTGCAGGAGAGCTGAACTTTTTAAATCAAGAGCAAATCGCCTATGAAGGAACTATTTTAACTGAATGGCAAGGATTCTCAGGACCATCTTATCCTAAAAAAAACTACGATTTTGATTTAATTGACCAGAATGGAAATAAAATAGATACATCCTTGTTAGGATTACCTTCTGAAAACGATTGGATTTTTAAGGCTGAATACCTGGATAACAGCTTATTGATAAATTCATTTACCTATGAGTTTGCGAGGCGCATGGGAAATTACGCTCCTAGGACTCAATTGTGTGAATTATTTCTTGATGGCAATTATATAGGAGTTTATACATTGACCGAAAAAGTAAAACGTGATAAAAACCGTGTTGATATTTCCAAACTAACTTCAATTGACACCTCAGGAATTGAGCTTACTGGTGGATACATCATAGAAATGAATATAAATGGAGATCCAGGTGCTTGGAATTCAAATTATCCTCCAATCAATTCTGCAACGTGTTCATACCCAGTTGAATTCAAGTATGTTTATCCTAAACCAGATTCGATACTCGTTTCTCAATCAAATTATATTAAATTATATGTTGATTCATTTGAGAATTCTTTGAATTCATCCAGTTTTCAGGATCCAATTGAAGGGTATCGAAAATTCATTGATGTTGGAACTTTTATCGACTTTCTAATTGTCAACGAATTCAGTATGAATTATGATAGTTATGGGAGAAGTACATATATGTTCAAGCACAAAGAAAACAAAGGGGGGAAGCTCTGCATAGGTCCACCATGGGATTACGACAGAGCGATGGCCGATCCGGCAAATTCTGGCTGGGTATGGCAAAATACGCATTTCTACTGGCCATATCCTTTTTGGTGGTCTAAATTTTATACAGACCCAACATATAAACATGAGTTGGCTTGCAGATGGTTGAATTTAAGGCAAGATATATTCAGAACGAGTGAGTTTCACAATTTCATTGATAGTTTAGGTAATCTATTAAGTCAAGGACCCGCCGAAAGAAATTTTGCCATTTGGCAGACCTTGGGAAATCAATCTCACAGTCAGAAAGTTGAAAGTCTAAAAACTCTTTTAGCAGATAGACTGACTTGGATGGATCAAAACTTATCTGGGTTTGGAGCGGAAACTCCTTTAATTTCGATCCCTTCAGACACTATTATTTGTGAAAATTCAATTTATTATGCACCATACGATTCAAGTTATTCGTATAATTGGGTGCCGGGCCCGGAAACTCCTGAGATTATTTTTCCATCAAGCGGCTTTTATCAATTGAAGGTCAGAGATGAATTCGGTTGCTTGAATATCCTTCCAATAAATGTAACATTATCAATCCCAAATCCTGATTTTACTATTTCTCAATACATTGATGAATCTGTCTTTTATTTCCAGAGTAATGCAACTGAAGGTGAATGTTCATGGGATTTCGGAGATAATACCTATCAAATGGGTGGGAACTCAGTTTCACATACTTATGCTTTGTCAGGAAGCTATTCTGTAGAATTAACTATTACGGATTCATTAGGTTGCACTAAATCAAGCTCACAATTTTTGTTTTGCACAGATGGTAATATCCAATTTATTTCATCCCCAAATCCTACTCAAAATGAACTGATTTTATCCCATAATATCCCTTTAAATGAAGATTTTGAAATTATTCTTGTAGATGTCACGGGAAAAAAAATAGCTGAATGGAAAAATCCGCAATCCCCATTCTCATTTTCAATGAGTAACTACTCAAATGGTATTTATTACATCAATTGTAATTTAAAAAACGAAAAAGGATTTTCTAAAATTGTAAAGTACTAAGATATTTTTGTTAAACAATTTGTATCTGATTCTTCCTCTTTCCAACGACTTTTCCTATCACAGCATAGAATTGACTTTTTTGAGTCAGCATTTCCTGAATCTCGACAAAGCGCTTTCCATCAACAGCGAACATAATTCCTCCGTTCGTCTGAGGATCGCAAAGCGTAAGCATTGAATCCCCAGAAATTCCTTCCACCTTCTCACCGTATGATTTCCAGTTGCGCATCGTGTTATCTGCGTAGACAAATCTGCCAGCAAGTTCTTTTGCACCATCCAATAATGGTACATTCTCATAGTTCAATTCTACCGTGAGTTTTGAATCTCCAACCATTTCCAAAAGATGCCCAAGGATTCCGAAGCCGGTAATATCGGTCATTGCGTGAACCTGATCAAAAGAGGATAAATCCCGCCCAATCTTGTTCAATTCGGTAATACTTGATAAAAACGATTGGTAGATATCTGAAGAAAGTCCTTCTCTTTTTAATGCCGTGGACAACATCCCGGTTCCAACCTTTTTAGTGATCACGATAAGATCACCCTCCTTCATTCCTTGATTTTTCTTAAGACGATTCGACTCAACGATCCCGTTCACACTTAACCCAAAGATCGGTTCAGGATTTTCAATTGAGTGTCCCCCTCCTATAGCAATCCCAGCCTCATCACAGATTGCTCTGGCTCCTTCTATTATTTTGGATGCGATGGTTGGTTCTAATTTGTCGACAGGCCAGCCTAAGATGGCAGTAGCCACAACGGGTCTACCTCCCATCGAATAGACATCAGAAATTGAATTTGCAGCTGCGATTCTTCCGAAATCAAACGGATCGTCTACAATGGGCGTGAAAAAATCCAATGTCGACAAAAGATATTCCCCATTCCCTAAATCCCAGGCTGCACAATCATCCCCGGAAGAATTACCCACGACCAATCCAAATTCATTGGTCATTTTTTGGCCTTGAAGAATATCTTCCAGGCTGGACTGTGGAAGCTTGCAACCACATCCGCCTCCCTTGGTTAAAGACGTAAGTTTAACTTCCATATTCTTTTACTATTAAATCTGCCACTTCTTCATGTGAAAGCTTGTCTGCTTCTATTCTGGCAAAGATCGAAAGGTGATTTTTTTCATTGTGAAATTCGTAGGCATTATCATAATAGCCTAAAGCAATTGAAAAAGCATCTTCAATCTGTCCATTTTCCAAAAACTCAACGGCTCTTTTAACATGTTGCGGCCCCAATCTTTTTCCGATCCTTTGCATTGCCACAATCAAATCATTGATCTCGAAACTACCATAGTCATGTACGATCTGTTCCAAACGCCTGGCGTCACTTTTTTCAAGGACGTATCTTTTTGCAACAATCATTTTCTTCCAGATCCCTTCCGGAATAACCTTATCTCCGATCGTTCGATTTTCATTTTCGATCCACACTGGACTTGAGAGATCCATTTTTCGAAGCTCATCGTAAAGATTATTTTCGAATTGCTCCTGAGTAGGTTGACTCCCCATCCCGATAGAACCAAAGCTTGATCCCCGGTGTTTGGCAAGTCCTTCTAGATCAATCACCTGAGCACCCTTTACTTTCAATTGTTTAAGCACCTCAGTCTTTCCTGTTCCCGTTTTTCCGCCAAGAATCCTGAAATCAATCGGTGAGTCGAAAAGGTCATGAGCGGCCTGACGAAAAGTTTTATAACCCCCGTTCAAAACGATCGGTTCAAAACCATAAAACCCGATAAGAAAGGACATAAATTCGCTTCTCATTCCACCTCTCCAACAGTGAACAAGGACCTTATCTTCTTTTGAAACCTTGATCACTTTCTTTAATCGATCCTTCAGGTAAGGACCGGATAATTCAAGTCCTTTAAAAACTGCCGCTTCCCTGCTCTGTTGTTTATACATGGTTCCGACGGCTTTTCTTTCTTCATCATTCAAAATTGGAACATTGACAGCTCCAGGAATATGACCTGCATCAAATTCCAATTCACTACGAACATCAATGATCACATACTTCTCGGAAAGTTCAATAAAGTCAGATAACCCTGTCCTTTTCATGGCAATAAAGGTAATGTTAAATGCAAAGAATGGACATAAAAAAAGGCTCTTTTGGAGCCTTCATTGTGAATAGTGGTAGGTATTATTTTTTTACAAGCGCAATACCATCGGCTTCAAATCCCATTTCAAATTTGGGCTCTGTTATTTTTTCGATCTCTTCTTTGCTCTTTCCAGCATCTTCAGCAAAATGTCTCAATAGTTCAACGGATACTGTATCCCAATATGCTCTTCCATGAAAATAGGCCTCAGTACCAACTTCTGTTTTTGTTGGAATAGTAAAGTGATCTTTAAATCGCACCATGAATGTTTCCCCATTCTTCTTTTCAATGTTCACCCAGCAACCTGCTTTAGAGCAAACCTCTAGCATTGGTGCTTTGAAGGTAAATTCCATTTCATCCTTTTGAACCTCAAATGAAGATAACATTTCATCCAACGTAACACTTTTGGAAGTATCCACTTTCACTGGTCCATAGCTCTTTCCAAGCTCAACTGAATCAGCTCCATCAGTTTTATTTTCATTGCCACAAGAGGAAAGTAATGCCAAACCGGTAATCAGAGCGAAAAAGAATTTTTTCATCATTTATTTTTGCAAACATGCAAAACTCGGGTCATTCAGGATTATAAAATTGGATTAGCGCATCATATCCATGATAAATGGACAAAAAAAAGCCGTCTCCTCAGAAACGGCTTCGTATAATGTCAGAACTACATTATTTCAAATAACCTTCAAAAAACTCGCCTATTGTTACCAATGTCCCTTCAACATTCACATGCTCAATTCCATTAGCGACAAAGAATCGACCGATCACACTTCTCGATTTTTCGTCATTGTTAACCATTGTTACGATCGCTTTTCTTGACGAACCATCGAATTGAACATTAAAATAATGCGTGTAATATTTTGTTGTTTGCTCAACTGATTCAGAAGAGATCCCTTCTGGAAATTGAAAAACATATTTACCGTTTTCTTTCGAAGCTGCCAATTCAGTTTTAGACGAAGCTACTACAACGCCAGAATGTTCCTGCGCATAAGAAGTAAAGCTCAACGTCAAGATAGATACAAGGGCAAAAAAGATATTTTTCATAATTTTCAATTTATTCTCAGACGACAAAACAAACGTAATAGTTGTATCTGATTTTACAATGCTAAGCTACAATATTTTCGCCAAATTTGTTTTTCAATGTTAAAACTTTCACCTTTTCATTCGAAAGGTCGCACAGAAGCAGGTTGCGACGAAGCTGGCAGAGGCTGTTTAGCAGGACCAGTGGTAGCTGCAGCAGTTATTTTACCGCCAGACTTTTCACATGAATGGTTAAACGATTCCAAACAGATCAGTGAGAAGAAAAGGCTCGTTTTAAAGGAGATCATCGAAAAGGAAGCCATTGCATTTGCTGTATCTGTAATTGAAGAATCCATCATTGACGAAATAAATATTTTGAATGCAAGTATTTATGGGATGCACAGAGCCTTGGATCAACTCGATCCAGTGCCGGATCTTATACTTGTAGACGGCAATCGTTTTAAATCCTACAACGAAATTGAACATCATTGTATTATCAAGGGCGATGGAAAATTCATGAGTATCGCAGCGGCGTCGATTCTGGCCAAGACCTACAGAGACGAGATCATGGAAACGCTTCACAAAGAATTCCCGGATTATGCATGGAACAGAAACAAAGGTTATCCCACCGCAGATCACAGAAATGCAATAAAAATTCATGGCCCGACAAAATACCACAGGACCACCTTTACACTTTTACCTCCAGAACAACTCAGTTTGTTCTGACCGATTGAACAAAACCATGTTCATTACATTCTGATTTCTTTCCATACACTGCCTTTTCAAAAGGTATCTTTGAAAAGTAAAAAACTATCATGTTAGGACGTTATTTTCTTGTCGGCCTCGGTCTCATTGCGCTTCTTTGGACAGGTTATCTTTCGGTTCAGTTGATCGATTCGAAAGACAATCTATCTCCATTGAATTTATTTGGGGTCGAAGACGGTAAACTTCTTGTTGTCAATAGACCAGAAGAACTCGATCTTTCGTTTGTCGAATTTTCAATCCCCGAAAAATCAAATGAATTGATCAATTCATTGGTCCTCAAAGAAAATTTTTCCAACCTGATCATTTCTGAAAACAGAGATCATTTCTTGATCATTGGAAAAGAAAGATGGAATAAAAGCCTGGTGAAATCACTTTTTGAAAATGCTCCAAACGATCTTCCGGATAACTCAATTACGGCTTTCAGCTCGGGGCCTTTTCTGGTAAGAACGGAGAAAAACCGGATCTATGTCAATTTGGACGTTCAACAGACAAAATTGATTGAGGGCAACTGGTTCCTTTTTGATCGTAAATCTTCAGCCACCTTATTTGACTTGGCAGATAAGGTGAAACGAAATGATGTTTATTTCAAAACTGATGGACAGATCCAGTATAAAGCTCAACTCGCTGATAAGATCAAAGGAAATCAGGTCGATGACAGGGAACTTTTTGCTCATGTACTTCCGCAGGGCTTGACCAACTATCATTTTACCGAAAAAGAGTATTTGATCTCCATGGATCCAATCTTCAAAGAAAGCCCAATGTCGCATTGGGTGGACAAAGGAATCGTTGAATTTGATTTCCAGGGAAAACACGTTATTATAACTGACTTTATTGATAATCAAGATCCTGTCAATTCCTTGTTTGACTTTATGAAACAAGATCCGTTGAATCAGCAATATGGATATTTCAAAAATCTAAAGCTGACGCAAGAATTTCCGATCTCATTATCAAAAGGATTTTACGCGTACAGCATGGATGATTACGTAGTAATGTGTCAGGACCAACAGATCTGTGAAAAAGTGGTTGCCGCATACAAGCTGGGAAACACCTTAATTCTGAAAGAAGATCAGTTGGCATCCATTTACGGGTCTCTGCCAGGAAGAGTGACCGTAAGAGAGATCAAATCGTCATCAAAGATCACCAAAACATTTTATCGTGGGCACTTGTTCCAAACGTTATTGACTTCATCCGGATCACAAGATTCAGGAAGTAAAACAAGTAAAGACGAATATTCCAGCTACAAGGCAGGTGCAGAAATTCATGATTTTGCGACTTTGAATGGAAAAGGAAATCTCTTTATTACCACATCAAACGGTAACTTGATCTATTTCCAGAATGGAAAACGTCAATGGGAAAGATATCTTGGGTCAAAACCCGTTGGCAATATTTCAATCGTTGAAGTGAATGGAAGACAAATCTGTGTGGTTTGTACAAAATCCTCAGTGCATGCTCTCGATCAACAAGGAAATCCGTTGAACGGATACCCATTCATCGCAGCTGACAAACAAATAATTTCTGGCCCATCCACATTCCTGTGGAGAGGAAAATTGAATGTGATCTACCTAAACGCTATGAATGAAATGATCAGGATCGATCAAGGCGGGAAAAAGATCTCAAGCTTTCCTACAGGCATGGAGCAAATTATTGAATTACCTGTGGCTTGGGTTAGTCAGCGTAAATTGTTCCTTGGAGTGTGGAACGCCGACAAGTTTAAAATGATCGATGCAGACCGCAACAAAGAATATCGCTCTTTCGCCGTAATTCCGAATTCAAAGTTGATCAAGGGAGAGGGTGAGATTTTTCTTACCGGAATTCGGGGAGATGAGCTTGTGTTGCTCGATCAGAAAGGAAATCAAAAAGCCTTACTGAGAGGGTTGACAGACTTTAAATTGGAGCGAGTTGTAGAGCGCAAAGGATCGAACGACATTTTCGTTTCCAACGGAAAAATGTACAAAGTGATCTCGAAAAACGGAAACGTTCTGAGTGAAGTTCAATTCGAAGGTAAGAACATTGGTTTTCTTGATGGTTTCATGGGTAATTCAGGCAATTCTTGCGTGCTAGCCTTTGACGATTTAGAGAATGATGTATATTTGTATGCATTGAATGGTCAAAAGATCAGTAAAGGAAAGTATCAGGGGATGAAGAAAGCAATTGTTTCAAACCTTATACTTACCACCATAGTTGATGATTTTGTCGTTCAATATGAATTGTAAATAAATCTACCAACTTATGAGAAAACTGTATCAATTTGTCCTTGCAGGATTCATTGCAATTCCTTCACTATTTAATGCTCAGACTTTTCTTGGAGTACATAGCAGTAACTACGGAGGAATTATGTCTCTTGATCTTCAGCCTGCCAGTTTTGTGGACAGCCGTTTCATTGTAGACATCAATTTGGGAAGTTCGGGATTTGCTGTATGGAACAACGGATGGTCGTTCAACACTGTGGACATGCCAAAATGGTGGAACAAATCATTCCAACCCGACAACTCCACAACGGGATATGACAATCCATACAATGACTGGATGGCTCCGGATTCAACGTTCATGGATCGATATCTTTCGAGAAATTACGATGCCACTACAAACAGAGTACTTGGTATATACAATAATGTACAGGTAGATGTCCTAAACTTTGCTTTCCATGTG
Source organism: uncultured Bacteroidota bacterium (assembly GCA_937899625.1). Taxonomy (GTDB): domain Bacteria; phylum Bacteroidota; class Bacteroidia; order Flavobacteriales_D; family Crocinitomicaceae; genus M0103. The sequence continues at coordinate 35,931 of CALCCB010000052.1, read as the reverse complement.
AAACCAAACATTGCAGTTGGAGCGGGGGTAAGATTACGTTCGATCACCAATCTGGATGATGTTGACCCGAAGTTGGCAATTTTGTTTGAAGAAGACTGGGATTATCAATCATTATGGGATCAAAAGTTCAATGAAGAGCTGTTGGACATGAACCACATGACATGGATAGAATACGGTCTAAACTATGGACAGGTACTGAAAGATGACGGAGAGCACTTCATGAAATTTGGAGGAGAAGTGAAGTGGTTAAGTGGACTAACAGCTGCTTATATTCATACAAATAACTTCAAATACAACGTTGATAACGACACAACTTTTATTCATTTGTCTGGTGATATGTCTTACGGTCACTCAGGTGGAATGTTGGATGCATTGGGAGGATCTGATGTTACCCCAAGTTTAAAGTCGGCATCAAAATTCGGTATTGGTCTTGATCTTGGATTTGTATACGAATGGAGACCTGACTGGAAAGAATACAAGTACGACATGGATGGTGAGACCGATCTTTGGAGAAAGGACAAAGAGAAGTATAAAATGAGAGCAGGAATCTCGATTCTGGACATTGGTGGTATGAAATTCGCTAAGGGTGGTTTGAGTCGTGACTTCTCTGTTAACACAGATAATCCTTTCTACTTTAGAGATGTGTTCGATGGAGTAAATTCTTTAAACGAAGTAGATTCTGTTATCAATAACTTAATTGAAACTGACGCTGACTGGACCGCACAGGAGAATACAGGAAGTACTTTCTTCATGCAATTACCAACTGCAATTAGTCTTCAGTACGATTATCATATCTGGAAGTGGTTCTATGTGAGCGCTACAGGAATGATCAATGTTCAAAACAGAAAGAACCCGCATAGAGTTAGAGTACCAAATCAATTTGCTTTGACACCTAGCTTTGATCATGCATGGTTTGGTCTTCACTTGCCGATCTCTTACAATAACTACTCTGGATTTAAAGCTGGTATGGCTACACGCTTAGGACCACTTACAGTTGGAGTAAACGACTTTGGATTCCTTTTCGCTTCAGGAAAGAAGATCAACGGTGGAGCTGTTTATGCTGGATTGAGAGTGCCTGTACTTTATATTCACCCATCTGATATCGATGGAGACAAAGTATCTGATGACCTTGATGAGTGTTTGGTTGTACCAGGTGTTTGGGCGTTCAAAGGATGTCCTGATTCGGATGGTGATGGAATCAAAGATCTTGAAGATCTTTGTCCGCAAGAAGCTGGTTTGGCTCAATTCCAGGGATGCCCGGATAAGGATAATGATGGAATTCCTGACAAGGATGATGCTTGTCCGGATGTATACGGTGCACGCGAGTACAATGGTTGTCCTGACACTGACGGAGATGGTATTATTGACAAAAACGATAAGTGTCCTGAAGTAGCTGGTCTAGTTGCATTCGACGGATGTCCTGACACGGATGGTGACGGCATTATTGATGACGAAGATGCGTGTCCAGATGTACCTGGTCCACTTGTATACGACGGATGTCCTGATACAGATGGTGATCAGATCCTTGACTTCCTTGATGGATGTCCAACAGTATTCGGACCGAAAGAAAACAATGGATGTCCTTGGCCAGATACTGATGCTGATGGTTTATTGGATAAGGATGATGACTGTCCTACATTGAAAGGACCAATTGCAAACAAAGGTTGTCCTTACCAGGATACTGATAACGATGGAGTTCTTGATAAGGATGATGATTGTCCAAACACTCCAGGAACGATTGCAAATAAAGGATGTCCAGAAATTGAAAAGGAAGTCGAAGAAATCTTAAAAACAGCCTTTGATAACCTTGAATTTGAAACAGGAAAAGACATCATAAAGAGTGTTTCTATCCCTTCACTAACTGAACTGGCAGAGGTTCTTCAGAAGAAGCCTGAATGGGGTCTTCAAATCACTGGGCATACTGATAATGTTGGTGATGACCAAAAGAACATGATCCTTTCTAAGAAGAGAGCGGAAGCAGTTAGAAACTTTATGATTTCTCAAGGAATCGACGGAACTCGTTTATATGTTCTTTACTTCGGGGAAACAATGCCAATTGCTTCGAATGATACTCCCGAAGGACGTCAGAAGAACAGACGCGTTGAAATGAAGATCATTTTCAAATAACAGATTGCAAGATCAGATAGAAGGCCGGTTTATCCGGCCTTTTTCTTTTACCTTTGGTCCATGATAGAATTGAGTAAAAATCGCAGATTGTTATTGAGCTTACTCTCAGGGCTCCTGATGGTTATTGCTTTTCCTTATACAGGAAGTATCACTCCAATTGTCTTTGTTGCCTGGGTTCCCCTATTGCTGGTTGAAGAAACGATCTCTACAAAAAACTACAGGTCTAGAAAAGTATTCACCAATGCACTGATCACCTTTTTCATTTTCAACATTGGTACAACATGGTGGGTGTGGTTCGCAAGTCCTTTAGGTGCAATTCTGGCTTTTGTCTTCAACACGATCTTCATGGCAACGATCTTTCAGTTTTTTCACTGGACAAAAAAATTTGTCGGCAAAAAAGAGGGGTATTTGTCTTTATTTTTTTTCTGGATCGCTTTTGAGTACATCCATTACCAATGGGAGCTTTCGTGGCCTTGGATCCATTTTGGAAATTTCTTTTCCATTCTCCCATCCTGGGTACAATGGTACAGCTACACGGGTGTTCTTGGAGGAACATTCTGGGTGATCCTCGTGAACCTAATGGTTTTTCGGATCGTTTCTAACGTGTATTTCAAAGGAGAATCCAAACGGATTCAGACCCCACTGTATATTGTGCTTTTCGCAATACTATTCATACCTATTTTGGGGTCACTCATTTCCTACAATAGCTACGAAGAAAAAAAGGATCCTATGAACGTCGTGTTGATCCAACCGAATATTGATCCCTACAATGAAAAATTTAGTGATCCAGTCCATGTTCAATTAAAAAAACTTTGTGATCTCGCAAATCCAATGATCGATTCTCTGACCGATATCGTTGTCGCTCCGGAGACTGCTATCAGTAGGGGTTTCTATGAGGAGGACGCACCAGTGATCGATTATATCAGATACCTCATCGATCGAAAGAAAAACTGGAAAGTACCAACGCTATTGACAGGTGCTTCAACGGCCAAAGTTTTCGAGCAGAAAAATTCAAGGGCTTCTAGACCAATAATGGACGGACCAGGATTCGTTGAATACTACAATACTTCAATGCTGGTTGATGAAAAGAATGAATTGTCTTATATCCATAAATCTCTTTTAGTACCGGGAGTAGAGATCATTCCATTTTCACACTACCTTCCTTTTCTTGAAGATCTTTCCATTGATAATGGAGGTACTTCTGGGTCATTGGGAATTGAAAAAGAGCCTAAGGTTTTTACTTCTAATCAAACGACGATCGCTCCAATGATCTGCTATGAATCCATTTGGGGAGAAATGTTATCTGTTCAATGCCGAAAAGGTGCTGAAGCCGTTTTTGTGATCACCAATGATGGTTGGTGGAAAGATACACCGGGATATAAGCAACACATGAGTTTTTCGAGATTGAGAGCGATCGAATCGAGAAGATATGTTTCGCGCTCAGCTAACACGGGTATCAGCTGCATCATCAATCAGAGAGGAGATGTGCTTCAGCAAACGAAATGGTGGGAACCAGCAGTGATCAAAGGACAGGTCCAAAACAACAAGGAGCTCACATTCTACAGTACATATGGTGACGTCATGGGAAGATCTTTCCTCTTCGTTTCTGTTCTGTTACTGTTACTAACATTTGTCAGGTACTTCAAAAAGAACTTTATAAAATAAAAAAGGCCGGAATCTCCCGGCCTTTTGTTTTGTTGATTAGAATCAATCCATATCAAGACTCATCAAACCAAATTTTTCTTTCTTACCGTATACTGCATACAATAACATCTCATTGGTAGAGTAATCGATCACGAACTCCTTCGGCACAGCAACAGCAGTGATCTCTTTTCTATCGAAGAATGTCTTACGCGATTCATCTCCTGATTCAAGATCGATCTCTACGATCGCAACAACATTCTTTTTCTTTCCAAAGTTAGCTGGAGACACTGATTTACCTGAAGCAGGCTTAATGAATTTACCTGCAGTCTCATCGTAATTCTTCACGTTATCATTGAAAATGAAACAAAGCTTACCATTGTCGACGAATCGTGCATAAGAGCTAAAAGGACCTCCATCATTTGTAGAAACCTGATACTTATTGATCTTCTTCAACCAGTCGAAATCACCATCCTTGTTTACTTTAAACGCTACGATGTCATTGTAGTAATACGTATAAGTCGTTCTTGTGGCCCCTGTTTTAGGATCAGTATACGTAGTTACTACCACATAATATTGCTCAAGTGATCCAACGATACTTCCGTCTTTTAGTACTTCCGTCTGTCTCATTACGTAGTTGTACAACTGTGGGTCTCCTTTGCCTTTCGCCGACTTCTTATCTGCTTTCTCTTTCTGACGATCTGACCATCCCTGAGTAATGAAGTCCTTTCCAAACTTAGAGAATCCTTCATCGATCACTTCTTGCTTGGCGAAATCTGCTCTCATATAGAACAATCCAGAAACACCTGCCTTACCCTGATCACCATAGATCCCAGTCAAAGTCATGACTCTGTCATTGTCAGAATTCATTGTCATTGCCTCTACTCTCTTCCCTTCGAGATTGATCGCAAATTCTTCGATCCCTTCCGGCGTAATCTGTAAAATGTGAGTTGCTTTGTAATTCACATATGATTTGAACAACTTCTTATCCCCTTCCTCATATTCCATCACAGAGATGAAATAATCTCCTGTGTTTGACAGGTAATGCTGATGAATGGTTGACAATTTCCCTTCAAAAGGAAGCTTATATTCTCCATCTGAAACCTCATTCATTTCATCATCGAAGATTTTGAAACCGTAAAGATCTTTTTCTTCTTTCTTACCTGGAATTTCCCAGATCACACCAAAAAATTCCTTCGATCTCGAATTGATCACATCAAAGAAACCTCTTGATCTATTTTTTTCTAAATCAAATGATGCCAATTTTTTTGCTGTTCCTTTAGGCGTCATATCGTTTGCATACTCCTGCATGAAGATGCTATTCTTTCCTTCCTTTTTGTCTGTAAGAAACACATATAATTTCCCTCCAATAACTCTCGCTGTTTCGAAATTGGCCATGCTCCCATCTGCCATCATTTCGATCTTTCCAGTAGCCGTAATTTTAAAATTATCGTGCATTGAAAATTTGTACGATCCGAACATTCCTCCGGAATATCTTAAGGCATAGAAATCAGCTCCTGATTTAGGAAGGATACTCACCATTCGAGCAGATCTCTTTTCCAGATCACCCCACTTTATTGAGTAGGACTGAGCCATGAACATTTGCAGAGAGACAGCCGTCAATGCAAAAAATGTAAGGGTTTGTTTCAACATTATAATAGTAGTTATTGGTTACTTTACTAATTGTACTCCGGTGTAATTCTGCGGAGTTATTCTTTTTAATTCAGATTTCAAACTTTCTGAGACGTCTAATGTATCAATAAATGCGTGTACCGACTGCATAGAAACCTTTTCATTTTTTCTTGTCAGTCCTTTTAGCGCTTCATAAGGTTTCGGGAAACCCTCTCTTCTTAAGATGGTCTGAATTGCTTCGGCGACTACCGCCCAGTTATTTTCAAGATCGACTTGAAATTCAGATTCGTTCAATAATAACTTACTCAATCCCGTCATGGTAGCTTTCATCGCAATCATTGAATGAGCAATTGGAGTGCCCACAACCCTTAATACTGTTGAATCAGTTAGATCTCGCTGTAATCTCGACACCGGAAGCTTCGCTGCAAGGTGTTCATATAAAGCATTCGCCACTCCAATATTCCCTTCAGAATTTTCGAAATCGATAGGATTCACTTTATGAGGCATTGCAGAAGATCCTACTTCTCCTTCTTTTAGACGCTGCTTAAAGTAGTCCATGGAGATATACGTCCACATATCTCTGTCCAGATCAAGAATGATCGTGTTTATTCTTTTCAAACAGTCAAAAAGAGCAGCCAGATTATCGTAATGTTCGATCTGGGTAGTCGTTTGACTTCTGTTTAATCCCAACTGGTCATTCACAAAGCGATTCGCAAAAGCCACCCAATCAATTTCTGGGAAAGCAACAAAATGAGCATTGAAGTTTCCTGTTGCGCCACCAAATTTCGCAGAGTACGGAATGTTCTTTAACTGATTTAACTGAATAGAAAGACGCTCCGAAAACACCTGGATCTCCTTCCCCAATCTCGTTGGAGAAGCCGGTTGACCATGTGTTCTGGCCAACATCGGGATTTCCTTCCAGTCATGCTTCATTTCTTCAAGCTTACCGATCAATTGTTCAAGTTGTGGTATGTAAACTTCACTAATTGCTTCTTTCAATGAAAGAGGAACTGAAGTATTATTAATATCCTGAGAAGTTAAGCCGAAATGGATAAATTCAAGATACTTTTCCAAGCCCAGTTTTGTCATTTCTTCTTTTAGAAAATACTCCACTGCCTTGACATCATGATTCGTCGTTTTTTCAATTTCTTTGATCCTCAGTGCATCATCTTCTGAAAAATCATCGCCTATTTTTCGAATCCCAACGATCTTCTCCAAAGGAAAATCATTTAATGGTCCAACTTTATTTTCGCATAGAGAAATGAAATACTCGATCTCAACGATCACCCTGTATCTGATCAACCCAAATTCTGAGAAGTATTTCTGCAGTTCTACTGTTCTACTGTTGTATCTTCCGTCTATGGGAGAAATTGCTGTTAATGGACTCAATGACATTTACAAAAATTGAAAAATCAAGGGTCAAAGATAAGAAATCCCTCGATTGCCCCGAAGAACAAATGAGTTTGATTAATTTTGATCATGCGCTTCTTAAAAGATCTTATTCTTGGCCTTAAAGCATATGTTAAAGCCATTCGTTTTATACGAACGCATAAATTGTACTGGTTTTTTATCCCTCCTGCTATATTGATGCTCATCCTTTATAAGTTGGGCAATCATTTACAAGAGCGACAAACCGAGATCGAAGCAGACTCCATGAATGGAATTGTATGGAGCCTCATCCGAATGTTAATTGAAATAACGATCGGCTTGACATTGATGAAATTTGCGAAGTATCTCGTCGTAATTATTCTTTCGCCATTATTGTCCTATCTAAGCATGAAATGCGAAAAGATCTTAACAGGGAAAACCTATCCCTTTGACTTGAAACAGTTGATGAAGGATATCATACGAGGGATGAGAATAGCCTTCAGGAACATTCTCTGGCATTATTTCTTTTTCACGATCATTTATCTCATTTCTTATTTTGGCTGGGAAGACCCGACCTCATCGCCGATATTTTATTTGACTTTCATCATCGGATTCTTTTACTACGGGTTTAGCTTTCTTGATTATGTGAACGAGCGCATGGATCTCAATGTAGAAGAGAGTATCGTATTTATGAGACAACACAGAGGACTCGTCGTTGGAATAGGAATGATCTATTCATTGATGATCCTTGTCCCGGTTAATATTAGCATCTTATTCTCGGGAGAACATTTTTCTGATGGCTTTCTCACCGGCTTAAGTTCGTATATCGTTCAGTTGATCCTTTGGATAAGTGCAGCTTGCGCTCCAATCCTTGCAATAGTAGCTGCAACGCTTGCGATGCATGACCTTGTCGATCTAAAAAAATCAACTCGAAAAATTTAAAGAGGAAGTAAAAGGTTTTCACTCATTTAATTTTAAGAACAAGGAAAAATTGCTTTCTTTTGTATCTGCAATTCAACAACGACGATCTATGCGTTCAACCATTATCATTTTGAGCTTTTTGTTCATTAGCACATTAACATTCGCTAACGGTTCAACTCCTCCTGACAGCACGACTAATTTAACGGACAGGGCCTCCGCACTGTTAATGATCGATAAGGGAAAAACACTTTTCCTTCAGGGAAAAGTTAGAGATGCTCTGCAAGAATTCAGATCTGCAGCGGTTAAGGATCCTAATTCTTCTAAAGCACCTTATTGGATCGCTCAGTGTCATTATGCACAAACGAATTACGGGTATGCATTAAAATACGCTTATGAAGCAGTTGCTTTAAGTAAAGATGACGTTGACAAGGAGGCATATGAAGTTCTTGCTAGATCACAGCATCGCTTGGGTATTCTGGATTCAGCAATCATAAACTATGAAAATGCCAAGAAGTCAATGTCAGGAGCGAGAGCTAAGGAATTGTTCATTGAATTACGAATTAAACAGGCCAGATTCGCACAGGCTGAATTGGCTTCGGGTGCCAAACCAAAAAGAGAAAGAATGTCGGATGTGATCAACTCAGGTTATGATGATTATCTACCGATTTTCACAAATGACGGGAAGGAGATCTACTTCGCTTCACGAAGAAGTGATACGAAAGGTGGTAATATGAATCCTGAAGATCAGAACTTCTTCGAAGACATCTATCATGCCGTTTGGAATGATGAAATTAACGACTGGGATAGTCTTACCAATGAATTGGGAAGATTAAATTCTGAAGGATTTGATGCCCTAACTTACATTTCTCCTGATGGGATGCGTGCTTTGTTAACGGTAAATACGGAAGCGCTTGACAAGAAAAAAACGACAAAGGGTTCTGATATTTTTGAGGTGGAAATGACAAGTAAAGGAACTTGGTCTACTCCAAAAAGAATCTCCAATAAGTTGTTGAACTCAACTTTCTTTGATGGAAGTGCAACCATGACAGATGATGGTAACACTATGTATTTTGCTTCAGACCGAAAAGGAAATAAAAGTTCTGTTGATATTTATATAGTTGAAAAAGTTGGAAAGAAATGGGGTGAACCAAAAGCCCTTCCGATGGGAGTTAATACCACTGGTTATGAAACTACACCTTTTATTTCAGGAGATGGGCGTTTCCTATTCTATTCCTCAGATGGTTTAGAAGGAATGGGAGGACTTGATGTGTACGTGGTTGAAAACATGGGCGGAGGCCAATGGGGAGAACCAATAAATCTTGGAGGAATGGTGAATAGTGTTAACAATGATATTCATTTTAAGTATTACCCAAAAATGAACAAAGCAGTCATGACTGGCATTGAGTTAATTGGACAAAAGGCAAGTATGGATATGTATCAATTGGATATGACAGGTTGGTCAATTCCTGCTGCATCGAAAAAATAATCGCATGAACTTTGTGAAAATTTCATTGTATATGCATCTGAAAAACACCACTACATGTGGTGTTTTTTGTTACTAAAAAATCAACTTATGAAAACACACTATTCAATTGTCATTTTCCTTCTTTCCACTTTGTCAATTTTTGCACAAAAGGAAGTAAATCTTGATTCAGAGATCAAGAAGGTTACCGTTTTCTTTTCAGGAGCTCAGATCGAGCACTACAAAAGTAGCGAGCTCAAAGCCGGACGTCAGGAACTGGTTTTTACAAAATTGACAGATTTCGTCGATCCAAACTCGGTTCAAGTGAAAGCAAAGGGGGAACTTACCATACTCTCTGTAAGAACCAGAAAAAACTATGAAGATCTTAAGATCAGTAATGCAGAACTTAATGAGCTGAACAAGCAAAAAGAAAAACTCGAAGCAAAAGATCTGATCCTTAGGGATGAGTTTAATATTTTGAGTTACGACAAAGACCTTTTACTTAAGAACAGAGACCTTAAAGGAAATGATCAGGGATTGAAAGTCACTGAGCTCAAAGAGGCCTATGCGTTTATGCATACCAAACTAACTGAGATCACTGCCAGACAAAGTGCAATAAAAAGTGAATTGGAAGGCATTGATAAAGAGATCAATCGTATCGAACAAGAGATCTACGCACAACGAAGTAAGCCAGTGCTTAATTATACCGAAGTTATCGTAGAGGTTGATGCACCAAAACCTACAAAGGGAGAATTTTTCTTTTCATACATTTCTCCAAATGCTTCCTGGAAGCCCTACTATGACATGAGAAGTGAGGGAATTGGTAAGCCTGTCCGTCTCGAATCTAAAGCCTTAGTGAGCCAAACAACCGGCATCGAGTGGAAGAACATCGATCTAGTTTTATCCACCAATGATCCTTATGAAAATTCGGCAGAGCCGAAACTAAATCCATGGTACATTCATTACAATAACTATCCGCAACAACGTCAGGTTGGACAAAGACAAGTTCCAACCTATGATTATTCGGGTGAAAAATTGAGAGGCGAGGTTATTGATGCTTCAACAGGTGAGCCACTGGCCTTTGCCAAGATCAATTTCCCTTCTTATCCAAATCAAGGAACGATGACTGACTTTGACGGTAAATTTGAAATTACAGTACCTAAAGGAGAAAAATGGGTGAATGCAACTTTCATTGGGTACGACACCAAGCAATTGCAAATCTCCTCTCCATACCTTAAGTTCTTTCTAAAGCCTCAAAAAATGGAACTTCAGGAAGTTCAGGTGACATCAGGCTCTGTTAGCCGTCTGGAATCGAAAAGCATTGATGCTGTATCTGTTGAAATGATGAGCACAAGAGGAAGTCGACGCAAGAAAGATAAGTCTCAGATGATGTATGATTATGATGATTCTCGTGCTGCAGCAGGAGCCTCTTACACTTGGTCAAACAATGCGGCCACAACCGTTATTCAAAAAGATCTTAGAGTTGAATTTGTGATTGAAACGAAATTCACCATTCCATCTGACGGAGCTGATCACAGGGTACATATCAATGATCATATTCTCCCTGCCAGTTACGAATATCATGCAGCTCCTAAACTGGATCCTTCGGTATTCTTAACTGCTCAGGTTACAGGATGGGAAAAGCTGAATCTTCTTAGTGGTGAATCAAACTTGTATTTTGACGGAACCTTTATTGGTAAGACATATGTAGATATCAACTCTACGAAAGATACTTTGACCTTCTCTTTAGGGAAAGACAGTAAAGTTCAGATCGAAAGAGTTAGAATTCAGGAAAAATCATCCAACAAGATTATTGGAAACAGAAGAAAATTTGAAGTAGGTTGGGAAATTAAGATCAGAAACAATGGTGGAGCTGCAATCCCATTGTTGATCAAAGATCAGTTCCCTATCTCAACAGATGCAGATATTAAAATAAAGAGAGGAGATTATAATGAAGCGAGTCTTGACGATAAAACAGGTATACTGACCTGGCGATTACTGCTAAATTCAGGTCAGAGTAAATCGCTGTTCTTTGACTACAGCGTTGACTATCTCAATGGAAGGGTTATTTATATCGAATAAAAACAGGGGCGAAAGCCCCTGTTTTGTTACTAAGGTTACAATCAAGGGGGAGTAATTGCCTAACTTGACGTTCCAAAAAACAAAATCTATGACCAAAATATACGGTACTATCTTTTTTGTCGGAATTTCACTCCTTGGTTTATCTCAAAATCCCATTATCATTCCAACCGCCTTAACAGGTACAACCTTTGATCTGACTCTTCAAACCGGGACTACTCAATTCTTTCCTGGGACCGCTACAAATACTATGGGAGCGAACGGTTCATTACTTGGACCAACATTGATCATGAACGAAGGTGATAATGTAACGATCAATGTTACAAACAACCTTGGTGAAGCCTCTACGATCCACTGGCATGGTATGCACGTACCGGCTATTGCTGACGGTGGCCCACATACCGAAATTCCAGAAAATACGACTTGGTCTCCTGCTTTTATGGTGCGTAATTTCGCTTCGACCAACTGGTATCATCCGCATTTGCATATGAATACCAACAAGCATGTTCAAAAAGGTATTGCAGGAATGATCATTGTGCGCGATGCTGAAGAAGCAGCACTTTCCTTGCCCAGAACATACGGAGAAGATGATTTCCCGATCGTGGTTCAGACCAAAGGCTTTGATGCAAACAATCAGATCATTATTGAAACGGCGCTGGATACTACGTTACTCGTAAATGGAACAAAAGATCCATACCTTGATGCACCGGCTCAATGGGTAAGATTGCGTTTATTGAACGGTTCTTCAGAGCGCTATTACAATTTCGGATTTTCGGGCAACCTTCCCTTTAAACAGATAGCAACGGATGGAGGATTGTTAACTGCTCCTGTTGATCTGACAAGAGTTATGGTGGCTCCGGGAGAAAGAGCAGAGATCGTTATTGACCTTTCGGCTTTGCAAGGGAATACGATTCAGTTAATGAGCTATGGAGCTGAGCTTGCATCAGGAATTTACGGTGCCGCACAACCTGGAATGGGTGCCGGACAGACTATTCCTAACTATGCATTGAACCCATTAAACGGCGCAAACTTTACGGTGATGGACATCAAAGTTGTAGCTCCAACTGCAAACCCAATTACATCGATTTCAGCAGCCTTAACAACTCATACCCCATGGCTTGAAGCGAATGCAGATGCATTGAAAACTCTAACGTTTACTCCACAGACCATGGGACCAACTGCGATTCAAGGTCCATTCCTTATCAATAATGCAATGTTTAACATGGATGTGATCAATTATCAAATTCCACTTGACAACATTGAAGTTTGGACGCTTTTTAATCAATCTCCAATTGGTCACCCTTTCCATATTCATGACATCAGCTTTTACATTCTGGATATTAATGGTACACCTCCTCCTCCAAATATGCAAGGAAGAAAGGATGTAGTTCATGTCCCTTCTGGAAATGGAACGGTTCGTTTCATTACGAAATTTGAGAATTTTGCGAATGATACCCTTCCGTATATGTATCACTGTCATATTTTGACTCATGAGGACATGGGTATGATGGGACAGTTTATAGTTTATGATCCACTTGGAATCAAAGAGGCTCAAACGAATTACAAGCTATACCCTAACCCTTCTAACACATCACTATTCTTTGAATCTGCTTATTCAAATGAAACATACATGGTGACCGATCAATTCGGAAGAGAAGTGTTCGAAGGAAATTTGATTGGGGGATCACTTCATCTTGATCTTGGGGAAATATCCAATGGTATATATCTACTCTCTATTCCAGATCAACAGATCAATACCCGTTTCATAAGAAATTAAGAGAACTTCGTTTCATATCTTAAAAGAAGTAATTTTGAGACATGGAACGCTTTTTCTTCGAGATCAGTTATAACGGAACTGAATATTTTGGCTGGCAAAGACAGCCGAAGCAAATTTCCGTTCAGGAGGAGATCGAAACTTGCCTGAGTAAACTCTATTCGAATAAAAAGATCGAGATCGTTGGCTGTGGAAGAACAGACACGGGTGTCCACGCCAAACAATATTTTTTCCACGTTGATCTCGATCTAGATGCAGGCACAGAAGATCAGATGCGTTATAAGCTGAATAAAATGCTTTCGCCAAATATTTCGGTTCAACGCATTTTTAAATTAGAGAAGCATGCTCGTTTCGATGCGACATTAAGAACCTATCGATATTTTATTCATTCTAAAAAGGATCCATTTCGTTATACTCAAAGCTGGTATTTGAATCAAGTGTTAGATGTAGAAAAAATGAATTCTGCAGCTAAACTTCTGATCGGCAAAAAAGACTTTACTTCCTTCGCCAAATTGCATACAGATGTCAAGACAAACATTTGTACCGTTTCAAAAGCGGAATGGAAAATATCTAATGAGGGAGAGCTTTATTTCGAGATCTCAGCTGATCGTTTTTTAAGAAACATGGTGAGAGCAATCGTTGGCACCCTGGTTGATGTGGGTCTCGGAAAGATACAATCTGAGGAAATAGTTGAGATACTAGAAAATATGGATCGAGGTGAGGCATCAACAAGTGCCCCTGCCTGTGGACTTTTTCTTTGGGAGATCCAATACGAATGAGACCGGCACTACTTACATTATTTCTATTCTGTTACACGTATAGTATCCTACGATATCATATAGGAGCGGAAATCCCCTTACAGGAATGGATCTTTATTCTAAATAAAAGCATTGCCTGGACGGGTTTCACATGCATTGGCTTAAGTCTATTACCGGTGACATTAATTGAAAGGATTCGATTGACAAAAAGAATCACCGGAATCTATGGTTTCGTTTTCGGTTGTATTCATATAAGTATAAGTTTTTACTTGCTTTATGATGGGAATCATCTCATCTGGAGCAAACTTGAAACCAAAGATTTCATGTTCTACAGCTTTATCGTCAGTGGAGCTTTATCATTCTTGATCTATCTTTTTCCCCTTGTTGCCACCCTTAAGGACCTTCCCTCAATATCCAAAATGTTTGGAATTGCCAAGGTAGGATACCTCATCAATATTCTACATCCACTCCTATTGGGTTATTCCGGATGGGGATCAATCAGTAAATGGCCATTGTTTTTGCCGCCAATAACCTTACTAGCCGTTTTGTCTGCGATAGTGTTCTTTGGATTCAATTTGAACTCAAAAAAAAGCTGAATCAATCCACCTTAATGATCTTTCTACGCTGAAGTATTTTATTGCCATCACCAATTATTTCGACAAAATAGACTCCTTCCGATTGATCTCGAAGATCTATCGATATGGATGTTCCGTTGAAATCAAACTTTCGTATTTCAGAACCCGTAATATCCTCAACACGAATTACTGTGGCATCAGTCGCATTGCATTCAATGGTAAAAATATCTTTAGATGGATTCGGGAAAATTCTAATCGTACTTGATAATTCTTCAAGAGCAGCAATTCCACCTGTCAAAGTCAAAGTCTCTGATATTTGATAACAACCTCCACTAAAGACCTCCAAAACGTATTCTCCATTATATTCAGTTGTCAAATCCGGATTGGTCCAACCTGGTACTGCATACCCATTCAAATACCACTGATACAAATACCCTGTTCCTTGAACAGCACTCAAATCAATGGTTCCTCCTAAAGGAATATCTGTGTTTCCTGGAGGCACGATTTGAGCAGTAGGCGTTGGGTTTACAGTCACTGAAACAGGATCCGACAATGCAACATTTGGTCCTAACGTTATCTCCACTGAGTACGATCCGGAGGAATTCGCAATGAGTGAATAATTGTTCTCTCCAGGAATATCAACACCATCTTTTTTCCATTGATAGGTATATCCTTCTCCTTGTATGGTGGTTAGCTCAACAGTTTGCCCATCACAAAAGGTGGTTGATCCCTTTGGAATCACTCGCTTATCCATGATCAAATTTTCGTCTCCTGGCAAGAAGGGCATGTAAGCAAAAAACATCAACATCATTTCATCTCCTGTTCCTTCTCCAAGGGTCACAGTTTGAGGAGGAACGTTTGGATTTTCAGGATTCGAAGAAGTATTATCGTATGTGGCTGTCGCCTTTAGTGTTGTTCCAACGGGTAGAACCACTGAATTGGCAAAAGCAAAATTATCCTGCCAGTGAAAATCCCAGTCATCGATCTTTACAAATCGAATGGTATCACCAGTAACTGGTTTAAGGCCATATGAAATAACGTTTCTGGCCAACAAATGCATGTGAGGGAAAATGTATAACGCAGTGAACTTCGCCGGAATTGTAACCGACTCAGTGAACGACTGAATGGTATTAGCAGGAATCACTAAAGGACCATTTTCAAGATTAGTCTGGTTAAGGACAGGCGAAACAGTAATCTTCCTCAGCGGTGTAGTTGATGTTTTAAAGTTGATCTCTGTGTTATCCGTTTGTCCGGCGCTACCAGGCGCATAATGTATTTGTAAAATTATTCTGGTGTTAGCCGGTAGTCTGAATCCCGTTCCTTCAGGGCTAAAGTAAGGAGCTGCGCCTGGCACCCAACTGTAAAGCAATTGAGATGCAGATGAACCTGTGCCTCCTATGCTATTTGGATTAATTGGATTTGCTGTAGAATCTGTAAAAACCAACACATGGTGAACGATTGAAGAATTACCCGGTAACACTTCAATCGCCGTTGCGTATTCAGCTTGACTCAAACCACTTGGTATTTCGAAATTGCGATAAACATCACCATTTCCTGATACCATGTATGATCCAATGGATAGATTGAGATTTGCTGTCCCTAACTGAGAACCCGAAGGATAAGTTGGAACAGGAGGTGCAAATCTAAGATCTCCTGAAGGAGTACCCGCTGCAACCCAATTTTGAAAAGTTGTGATGTCTGCATCGGAGACTACTCTCTCATGTACATAATTCTTGTAGGTGTGATCGGGTGTCCAGGGTGGCATATCTCTTTGTTCAATTGCCTGTTGTACCCAATTTGCCATGGCACTAACCTCATCGTACGTTTGCAAAGAGAATGGACCAATACCCCCCGGACGATGACAGGTGGTACAATTCCCGTAAATGATCTTGGCAACATCAGTCGACCAAGTTGGCGCCTGAGCGAGACATAATAGAATAGTATTCAGGGCGATAGTAGTAGATATCAATTTCATAATGGTCACGCTAATTCAAGAGCAAATTAACCATTATTGATTGAAATTCCTACTCCAGAATAAGGATGTAGTTGTTCTTTTTACCCTTACTAAACAAGATGTAACGATCGTTGATCAAATGTTCCTTTGTCAACATGAAAGACTCACCTACTTTCTCTTTGTTTACCGCTATGGCATTTGCTTTCAACTCTCTTCTCGCCTCTCCATTTGAAGAAAGAAAACCTGTTTTTGAGGCCAGCGCATCGATAATAGACAATTCAGCACCAAATTCTTCTCGTGAAATTGTTGCCTGAGGTACACCTGTAAACACACTGAAAAAATCTTTCTCTGATAAAGAGCGTAAGTCATCAGCTGTAGATTTTCCGAATAGAATGTTAGAAGCAGCAATCGCAGTTCTTAAAGCATCCTCTCCATGTACTCGAATCGTGATATCCTCAGCGATTGCTTTTTGTAATATTCTCAGATGAGGTGCTTCAGCATGCTGGCGCTCCAATTCTTCAATTTCCTCTTTGGACTTTAAGGTAAAGATCCTGATGTAATTTCCTGAATCGGCATCACTTGAATTCAACCAGAACTGGTAAAATTCATATGGAGTGGTCCTTTCCGGATCTAACCAGACGCTACCTCCTTCAGTTTTTCCGAATTTTGTTCCGTCCGCTTTTTTGATCAACGGTGTTGTTACGGCATATGCCTCACCTCCAGATTTTCTTCTGATCAATTCTGTTCCGGTCACAATGTTTCCCCACTGATCAGAACCACCCAACTGTATGATGCAATTCTTGTGCTGATTCAAATAGTAAAAATCGTAGCCTTGCACTAACTGATACGAAAATTCAGTAAAGGACATTCCAGTTTCAAGTCGCTTCTTTACCGAGTCCTTCGCCATCATGTAATTTACCGAAATGTGTTTCCCCACATCTCTGATAAAGTCCAGGAACGTCATGTTTTGAAACCAGTCATAATTGTTGACCATTTCAGCCGAATTGTCACCACAGTTAAAATCAAGGAATTTCTCAAGTTGCTTTTGAACGCAATCTACATTGTGTTGCAATGTTGCTGCATCCAATAAATTTCTTTCCTGGGATTTCCCTGAAGGATCTCCTACCATTCCTGTTGCTCCGCCAACCAAAGCAAAAGGTTTATGTCCTGCACGCTGAAAATGAACAAGCGTCATGATCTGAACAAGGTGACCTACATGCAGAGAATCTGCGGTAGGGTCAAATCCGATATATCCTGAGGATACTTTTTTATTCAATGCTTCTTCCGTTCCAGGCATGATATCATGGATCATACCTCTCCATTGCAATTCAGCGATGAAATTTGCTGGCATAGTTTGTTACTTCGTTAATTGTTTAAATACTTCTTCTAGAGACTTTTCTTCCGCTTTCAGGGTGAGAACGAGTAAGTTATTTTTCTGTGCGAAACGCGAGATCTCCTTTCTCAAATCCACATCATCTGTCGTCTCAAGTAACCATCCCTCTCCTACTTTCTCTACCTTTCTTACGTGAGGAATTTTGTTCAAAAGACCTTTCGAAACATTCCCTTCAAATTCTGTGTACACCGTTTGATGTGTATGGTCGTGCTGCAGCTCAAACGCTGTGTTATCTGCAACAAGCTGACCTTTATTAATGATGATAACACGGTCGCAGATTGCTTCTACTTCCTGCATGATATGAGTTGACAGCATGACTGTCTTGGATTTACCGATCTCTTTGATCAATTCACGAATCTCAACCAATTGATTGGGATCGAGACCAGACGTAGGTTCATCAAGGATCAATACCTCCGGATCATGGATGATCGCTGCAGCTAATCCCACACGTTGACGATATCCTTTTGAAAGTTCCCCAATTCTCTTATTCTGCTCAACTTCAAGTCCAACAGATTTGATCATTTCGGCAACTCTTTTTTTCAAATTCTTAACATGGTAGATCTGCCCGACAAACTCCAAATATTCTTTCACGTACATGTCCGTGTAAAGTGGATTATGTTCAGGTAAGTAACCGATCAATTCCTTTGTTCTCAAAGAATCTTCTTCAACTGAAACACCGCAAACCTTTACCTCTCCTGAAGTTGCAGAAATAAACCCGGTGATCACCTTCATGGTAGTAGATTTACCTGCTCCATTAGGTCCAAGAAATCCCAGGATCTCTCCCTTTTTGACAGAAAAAGAAACATCACGCACAGCAGCCTGTTCTCCGTAATATTTAAAAAGGTTCTTTACCTCAATTGACATGTCTGATAATTTGAATTGCGAAGATAGGTAATTATTGGTTGAATTGGCTTTCGTCCAGTCATCAGAAGTTGCAGTTCAATCAATCTAAAAAACAAAATAAGGCTCAAATGAAACAACTATCTTTGTCATCATGCCGAAAACAGGAAAAGTAAGGAAATCGACAGGAAAATGGTACACCGTTGAAATACCGGATGGTACCGTCGTCAACTGTCGTATCCGAGGCAGATTGCGACTGGAGGGGTTGAAAACGACGAATCCAATTGCTGTAGGAGACACTGTCATCCTTGAGAATGACCGCGACGAAGAAGGAAAAATGGTCATCAGTGATTTCGAACCAAGAACCAACTACATCGTTCGGAAATCTACGAATCTCAGTAAACAAATGCAGATATTGGCTGCAAATGTGGACAGAGCATACCTCATTGTTACTTTGCGCTCACCGGTGACTCAACTTGCATTTATCGACAGATTCCTGGTGGCAGCAGAATCATTCAGAATACCCGTCACCATACTGTTCAATAAGATCGATCTGTATAACGAGAAAGAACTAGAAGAGATCGAACGATTGTCAAAAATGTACGAGACAATTGGTTATCCATGTTTCAAGATCAAAGCAGAAGATCCGGAAACTGTTGCATTTTTGAAAAAAGAGATCGATGGCAAACAGGTCATTATTTCTGGGCACAGTGGTGTGGGGAAAAGTACACTCGTCAATTCGATCGATCCTGAATTAGACCTGCGAACTGGTGAGATCTCTCAAGCACATTTACAAGGACAACATACGACCACTTTCGCCGAGATGCATAAATTATCGTCCGGTGGTTACATCATTGATACACCAGGTATCAGAGCCTTCGGGATCGTCGATCTGGAGAAGGAATATATCTCGCATTATTTTCCTGAAATGAGATCGCTGATCGGTGAGTGTAAATTCCACAACTGCATGCACATCAACGAGCCGAAATGCGCCGTTAAAGAGGCGATCGAAAATGGAAGCATCGAACAAAGCAGATACAAAACGTATCTACAATTGATGACTGAGGATGAAAGCGAAGTACACAGGAAAAACATTTACGGATGAGAGTCGTACTGCAGCGTGTGAGTGAAGCCAGTGTAACCATTGATCAAAAGATCAAAGGAAAGATCGGTCTGGGGATCCTGATCCTGCTTGGGATCGAAGAGGAAGATTCCAATCAGGATATTGAATGGCTGGTTCAAAAGATCACACAACTTCGCATCTTTTCTGATGAGAATGGGAAAATGAATCTATCCATTCAGGAACTAAAGGGTGAGTTCCTTGTCATCAGTCAATTTACATTGCATGCTTCGACGAAGAAAGGAAATCGACCAAGCTATATTAAAGCAGCAAGACCTGAAACGGCAATTCCGTTGTATGAAAGATTCATCATGGAACTAAAAACCGTTAGTACACTCAAGGTTGAAGAAGGAATTTTCGGTGCCGATATGAAAGTATCACTGATCAATGATGGTCCGGTTACCATCCTGATCGATTCAAAAAACAGAGAATAATGAAAGTTTCGGAAGCACAAACGATCATTGATCAATGGATCAAAGACTATGGAGTAAGATACTTTGATGAATTGACCAATACGGCGATCCTAATGGAGGAAGTTGGCGAAGTCGCCAGGATAATGGCAAGACGCTATGGAGAACAAAGTGAAAAGGAATCGGATAAGAACAAAGATCTTGGAGATGAGCTGGCCGACGTTCTTTTTGTTCTGATCTGTATTGCAAATCAGACTGGCATTGACCTGGAAGAGGCACTCAAAAAGAATCTGGAAAAGAAAACGAACCGTGATCACAACCGACACAAGAACAACGAGAAATTGCAATGAGTAAATTAAAGATCAGGGAAGAATTGATCCCTATTTTAGGTGATTTGGGATTCGATCCAGTAAATGAAATGCACCTTAGGATCTATAAAGCGATCCGAGGAGGAAAAAATCTACTGATCGAAGATCAGGACGAACAAGAAATGTTTTCGGTGATTAGTACAGCGTTGTTGCAGTTAATCCCGGAACCAGGAGAGGGTTCACCACGAGCAATAATCATTGTAAAAGATGATGAAACTGCCAGAAGATTTCACGCAAGACTGGAGAACTTTACTCGAAAATTTGACCTGACAGTTGATCTTGTTGTTGAGAAGGGCAACATGTTGCAACAAAGAAATGATCTGTTTGATGGAACGGAGATCATTATTGGTACGCCTCAACGTCTTTTTGATCTATATATCCAGAATGGATTTAACATTGGAAAAGTGAACCTTTTTGTCCTTTTCGGTGCTTTAGAGATCATGCGCGCAGGAAAAAAAATGCAGATCTCAAGAATCACTGAAAGCTTACCTAATTGTAGACGTGTACTTCTATCCTACAGTTTTAGCGACTCGCGTATTGAGGAATTTATTGAAGAATTCCTCCCTGTTTACGAAACGATAGAAGATTAACCTCTTTCTTTTAAATGTTTGGAAACGATCTTATCGATCGGAAAGTTGAACAGCTCTTCATCCAGTTCCGATTTACTGATCCAACGATGCTTTTCACCATCTTCGGTTAAAGGTACATTATGTTTGCCATGTTCGATCAGATCGATCGAATCAGAGCTCACAAGATAATAGAAGCTAAAGATCTGATGATTTGAATTAAAGGCAGATTCCTGATAAAATTCGTTGAAATAAAACAATTCACCTACTTTAATTTCAATGTTGAGCTCTTCCATAAATTCACGTTGAAGTGCATGCTTGATTCCTTCTCCAAATTCAACACCTCCACCCGGAAATTTGGTAAATGAATAACCATTTCTGCATTCATCGGATACAAGCACCTCATCGAGATCATTCATCAACAATCCGTATACCCTCAGATTAAATTGCTTCATTACTTATCAAGGATCGATTGAATGTCTGGCTTAAAATAAAGTGAAGACTTCAATACCTTGCCATCTTCACGATAGATCGGCTTTCCGTTCTCATCAAGTTTACTCATATTTGATCTCTGGATCTCTTGGAAAACCTCTTCGATCTTATCCTGAAGTCCGTGTTTTAAAATGGTACCACAAAGAATATAGAGCATGTCTCCCAAGGCATCAGCAACTTCAACCAGGTCGCCCTTCTGAGCTGCCTCAAGGTATTCTTCATTCTCTTCTCGCATCAATTTATAACGAAGAAGAACATCTGCATCACTAAGATCCGCCGTTGGTGAATAGTTGTTTCCAATTCCAAATGCTTCGTGAAATTCTTCAACAGCTCCTATCGTATCTTTTAATGTCATTTTATTCGATTTTCCTCAAAGATACAATGCCGTTTCCGCTTTCGCGAAGCACTTTTTTCCTCAGTTATCAACAGGAGTCACTACGAATCGGAATCCTACTGTAGGAGAAGGGTCTGTATATGTTCTTTCAGATTCTACTCTTACATCATATCCTGGATCTTTCCATGAACCACCCATAGCGATGCCTTTTTCTGAGATCATTTCTGAAACATTCCCATTCATATTGTACAATTCAAATTGATTCGGCCAATATGATTTTGAAGGAGCAAGAACATCCATGAACGTGTTATGATCCATTCGTGCAACTTTGATCTGGTAGGCATTTGTTTCCGGATCTCGATGAATGTGTTCACCTGTCAGTTGGGTGTGATTGCACATTACTTGTCCTTTTTGATTTCTCAGGTAATGAGTGCCCCAAGAATACGTACTTTGAGAATCTCCTCTTGCAGCACGGATGTACTCCGCTTTTTCCATTAATCTAAACTTAAGCTTTCGA
The DNA here is from genome assembly GCA_937899625.1 of uncultured Bacteroidota bacterium. Classification (GTDB taxonomy): domain Bacteria; phylum Bacteroidota; class Bacteroidia; order Flavobacteriales_D; family Crocinitomicaceae; genus M0103. The sequence continues at coordinate 13,600 of CALCCB010000052.1, read as the reverse complement.
CTGTGCATCACCTCATATTTTTTACCGATCCACTCACAGTACAGTTGAGCTGCTTCGTATGAAATGTTCACGACGGGATATTCATTGTACGCTGGATGAGTATGGTAAAATTGAACGTATTTTTCATTCAACTGATTTTTTCCATTCCATCGGACTGAATCGATCATTGCAATTTTTAATTTCTCTAGATCCCCTTCTTTCTTCAGATCCGCCAGAAATTCTTTATAATCAATGTTTGTCACTTCTATGTGATAGATATAAAATCCATTCACCGCAACGGTATCTTCGCCAACTATTGCATTACCAGAAGGAACATATACAAATGATTTCGTAAGGATCTTTTTAAGATCACTTTTGTCTTTTTCGACCTTTGCGGAGAACAGTAGCAGAGCACCTAATAATAGTGCAATTGAGCAAGAAGTAGTTTTCATAATCTAGTTTTGAAAAGGATAACGAAGAACATAGTCAAGGTTACATTTCAACTAAATTATTCTTTCAAACTGTTTAGATCCTGCCAAAAATCGGGATAACTTTTTGCGACTACTTCAGGATGACCGATCGAGACACCATCCTCAATGAACATAGCTGCAATGGCCACGCTCATCGCAATTCGGTGGTCTCCGTGTGGATCAATTTGGGCAGAATTCAATTGACTCATCCCTTCAATGATCAACGAGTTGTCTTCTTCATAAATGTTCAATCCAAGCTTTGAAAATTCACTGATGAGCGACTCGGCACGGTTACTTTCTTTGTTATAAAGTCGGTTTGTCCCCTTAATTTTACTTGTCCCCGAAATGAATGCAGCTAATGTTACCAAAGCAGGGAATAGATCCGGGCAATGCGATGCTTCGAATTCAAATGGATGCAAATTACTACCCTCCACCTTCATTCCATCATTCTCATTTTTTATTTTGCATCCTGATGCAAGCAACACATCCAGTATCATTTTGTCCGCTTGGAGACTATTTAAAGCTAGACCTTTAATCTGAAGGTTATATCCTAATGCGGATGCAACGATCCAATAAGATGCAGCGCTCCAATCACCTTCAACGAGGTAATCAGTCGCTTGGTACTTTTGATTTCCTTTTATTTCAAAGGTATCATTCGCCATTACTTTAACAGAGATGCCAAATTCTTTCAACGTATTTATGGTCATGAGTACATAGGGTCTACTCTTGAGATTTTCCACCTTAATTATTGAATCCTTCTCGCAAAGTGGAAGAGCCATAAGTAAACCGGAAATATATTGAGAGCCGTGACTACCATCCACGATCATTTCCCCTCCGGATAACTTTCCATTCAAACGGACAGGCACACTTCCATTCGTAGTTTCAATTTGAACACCTAATTCGGGAAACAATTCACTGTAGACGTCTACTTTTCTCGTCCGCAAAGATCCTTTTCCGTCAAGAACTACATCTTGGGCATTTGTCGCAAGGATCGCGATCAACAATCGACTTGCCAATCCACTTTCACCGGGAATTACTCTTCCAGAAAACGGAGCCACTATGGGTTTTGAGATCAATGCTGATCCATGAGAAAGATCAATTTCAGCACCTAATAACCTTAATGCATCAATCAAATTGAATACATCTTCGCTTTTTCCTATATTTCGAATAGCAGAATTCCCTGCCAGTGCTCCAGCAATCAAAGCCCGTTGAGCGTCACTCTTAGATGCCGGGACATGAATAGTTCCTTGATAATTCTCCCGCCTTACTATCATTTGTTCATGATCTTCACCTGATGACGAATAGATTCCTGATGAATAGCATCCATGATCTGGCGGATGAATATTTGAGTCAAGTTAATATCCTGTGCCTTTGACAACCTGTTTTGGATCAAATGCGCCCAATGTTCTTGCTGCAAAACAGTGATCTTATTCTCCTTCTTAAATTGACCAACTTCTTCACTCAATGCCATCCTTGCTGTCAATAATTCGAAGATCCGGTCATCGATCACTTCTATTTTGTCCCTCATCTCAATCAGAAAATCTCTCGCATTTAAAGGGACATTACTCGTCCTCAATATCAGAGAATCAAGTAAAGACTTCAGACTATTGGGTGTTACTTGCTGTGCCGGGTCAGAAAGCGCATGATCCGGATCAAGGTGAGTCTCTATCATGAGTCCGTCAAAATTCAGATCCAGTGCTTTTTGTGCAACTTCTGCTACCATCCCTCTGTTTCCTGTAATATGACTGGGATCACAGATCATTGGAATTTGACTATTCCTCTCTCGGAAAGCGATAGGAATTTCCCAATTGGGTACATTTCGATATTTGGGATGATTGTAGAAAGAAAAACCTCTGTGAATCGCACCCAGATCAGTGACCCCTGCTTTCTCCAAACGCTCAAAAGCCCCGATCCACAACTCCAGATCCGGATTAACCGGATTCTTGATCATTACCGGAATTTTGACTCCTTGCAAAGCATCCGCAATTTCCTGAACCGCAAATGGATTCACAGTTGTTCTCGCGCCGATCCATAAAATATCTACTCCTGCAGATAATGCTTTTTCTACATGATCCTTATTTGCCACTTCTGTCGTGACCGGTAGACCTGTGATCTTCCCAGCTTCCACCAACCATGTAAGTGCCTCTTCTCCTATTCCTTCAAATGAATCCGGGCGTGTTCTCGGCTTCCATATCCCTGCTCTCAGCACACTCACAGCAGCCTTTTGCGCAATTTCTTTTGCGGTTGAAATCATTTGTTCTCTGGACTCTGCACTGCATGGCCCTGCGATGACAAATGGTTTTGGCTGGTTTGCTATTAACCTCTTCAACTCCATTAATGTAAAGGTACTGCGTTAAGTTCATTTATGTAAATTTGAGATCAGAATTCCCTATGAAAAAGTTGAAGAAAACAAGTATCTGGATTTTATCCATTTCGGCATCCATCTATCTCATTATCTGTGGATACATGTACTTAGCACAGGAATCCCTGATCTTCCATCCCGATCAATTGTCGAAGTCAACGACAATAAGCTACGGAGCAAAAACTGAAGAGCTTATGATCAAGACGGCAGATGGAAAAAATTTAAGTTGTGTGATCAGTAAAACTGATAGCACATCCAAAGGGCTTGTTTTTTTTCTTCACGGGAACGCCGGTAATCTGACAAATCAAAAAGAAGCAGCGAATTTCTACAATCAGCTTGGCTATGATTTTTTCACTATGGATTATAGAGGATTTGGAAAAAGTGAAGGCGAAATAACATCTGAAGAACAGTTTTTCGAAGACATCGAGACTACCTTTGATCATGTTTCCAAGGGATATTCAAAAAAAGAAGTTATTGTGATAGGCTATTCCGTTGGTACTGCCCCTGCAGCCATGATCGCTTCGCGAAAAAATCCTGCCGGGTTGGTTTTGATCGCACCCTATTATTCATTGATCAATATGACGAACAGAAACTATCCATACATCCCTTCCTTTTTGCTTAAATATCGTTTTGAAACCAACGAGTTCGTTAAAAAAACAAAATCTCCAATCTTCCTGGTACACGGAGACAACGACGACATTCTTCCTTTTGAAGGTTCCAAAATGTTATCTAACTTTTTGAAAAAGAAGGATCGATTTGTACCCATTCAAGGTCAGGACCACAATAATTTCGAAGAGAATATCGTCTATCGATCGAATCTGGTCAATTTCCTTTCGGCTTGCCAGCAATAAATTCTTTAAGATAGAACGGTTCGAAATACGCCACATCTTCAAATTCTTTATTATCAAACTTTTGATATGCGATTTCGATCTGTCCTCTAGCTGAAGCTTTCAATTCATTATCAATACTTACGTTTCTTGAACTCCATACATCGATCATCTTATCTGTGGCATCACCGACAGCGACGAATGGCTCAAACTCCTGATAGCTTTGTTCGTCGAGAATGTCTGCTGAGATAGGCTTAAGAAGGTTCGACTCTTCATCATAGATCGCAGAATACACCTCCATTCTTCTAGCATCGATCATTGAGCAGATCTTCTTTCCTCGGTATTTTTGTCGTGCAAGAACAGCGAGTGAAATGAGTGAGTCGACGGCTATCAAAGGAATTTCAAGAGCATAACATAATCCCTTCGCAGTTGAAACACCTATTCTTAATCCAGTATATGAACCGGGTCCAGACGAAACAGAAACGGCTTTCAGCTCCTTCATTTCTTTTCCTGCGCTTAACATCACCTTTTGAATGAAAACAGTTAGGTTTTCTGCATGAGTAAACTCAGCTGTATGGATCTCTTCCAAGGCAATCAATTCGCCATTTTCAGATAAGGCAACAGAACAACTTTTAGTGGAAGTTTCAAGGTGAAGAATAAGGCTCATATTGTCTCCAGTTTAAAGCCGATACCGTGAATATTCTGTATTTGAATACTTGGATCTTCCTTAAAGTACTTTCTCAATTTGGTAATGAAAACATCAAGACTTCTTCCTACAAAATAGTCATCCTGACCCCAAACAGCATTCAAAACGACCTCTCTGGCAACCACCTGATCCTTGAATTTGCACAGCACCTTCAGTATCTGAGCTTCTTTTTTCGTCAGGCCTTTTTCGAAATTTTTATGGGTTAACGTGTAGTTCTCCGTATCAAAAGTATAAGTACCTATCTGAATAACTTTTTCCAGTTCTTTTTCGGGTTGGATCTTTACTCTTTTCAGTAGGGCCGCAACTCTTAATTGCAACTCCTCAGTACTGAACGGTTTGGTGAGATAATCATCTCCCCCAGCTTTAAACCCCTCCACCTTATCTTCTGTCATGGATTTAGCCGTGAGAAAAAGAATTGGAATATCCGAATTCATTTTACGAATCTCTCTCGCTAAGCTGAAACCGTCCAGTTTTGGCATCATGACATCAAAAACGCATAAATGAAATTGCTCTTCGTTGAATCGCTTAAAGCCATCTGCACCATCCGTACAAAGAGTTACCTGATAACCTTCGGACCTTAAATTATCGGAGATCACAAATCCAAGATTTGTATCGTCTTCAACGAGAAGGATCTTAATTTTCATATTTGAAAGTTGGGTGAGATAAAAGTACAAAGAAATTCAACCCGTGATAAAATGACAAGAGCTCCAGACGGGATTCCGAAGCTCTTATCACACTAATCAACCTAACCTACTACTACTGCGACAAAAGTAAAAAAATATCTTAAGAAGGACTTCTGTTTAACGATCTGCTTCATTTTGTTCAACATTAAGGTTCTTAAGGATTGTATATTTTTTTGTGAAATCCCAACTTTAAAAACATCTATACGACTTCTGATAAATAAAGATTTAATCAATTACTTAAAACTTTAGATTGAGTATGAATCTTAATTTTTACTAGTTAAGATTCCAATATATTTAGACCAATTTGATGAAGGCTGAATTTCTTTTATATAATTTTAGACAATGGCAAAGATCTTAATCATAGATGATGAAGAAGATATCAGAACCCTTTTGGAATATAATCTCAAAAAGGAAGGGTTTGAGGTATTGACAGCTGAAAACGGGGAACAAGGGATTGAAGTCGCAAAAACCTTTGTGCCCGATTTAATCGTCCTGGATGTCATGATGCCTGGTATGGATGGCATAGAAGTCTGTGAAGCAATTCGATCAATGCCTAAAATTGCTCATGTTCTTATTTGTTTTTTAACAGCAAGAAGTGAGGATTATTCGCAAATAGCGGGGCTTGAAGCCGGTGCAGATGATTACGTTTCAAAACCTATTAAACCCAAAGTACTCATCAGCAGATTAAACGCTCTTCTTCGAAGAACCTCGATAAACAAAACTGATGAACCCATGAACGATCAACTGGTCATCAATCGTGATCGATACCATGTTGTCTTTAAGGGAGAAACACTTCATTTACCTAAAAAGGAATTTGAATTACTCGCACTTTTGCATTCGAGGCCTTATCATGTTTTTGAACGAGAAATCATCCTTGAAAATGTTTGGGGAGATGGAGTTGTTGTCGGTGACCGAACCATCGATGTTCATATTCGAAAACTTCGTGAAAAAATCGGGGAAAATTCGATCAAAACAGTAAAAGGAATTGGTTATTCTTACATACCGGAATAAATCCGGCACCTAATGTTAAGTAATTGTTATCCCATATTAATGTAATATTAATACGGTCTTAAACACTGAATCAGACCTTGTCCTTTCCTTTGCAGCGTAAAACGAATTTATCTATGAAAATCGTATTTTTCGCAGCATTACTTTTATCGCCAACCTTGATCTTTGCACAAGGTACGATCAGTGGGCAAGTTACAGATGCAAAATCTAAAGAGACCATTCCGGGAGCCAAAATTATGGTTGAAGGTCAACAAAAAGGGGCCTTTTCGGATCTTGACGGTAATTATCTCATTAAAGACCTGACACCTGGAACCTACTCTTTATCCTTTAAATATGATACCTATAAGGTTCAAGTGGTCAATGATATCGTTGTAAACGACGGAGAAAACACAGTCATTAATGTTTCTCTGGTTTCTGATGTTCTTGAGATCGGACCAATTGAAGTTTCTCACACTGTTGACAAGCAATCCAATAGTGAATTGATCAGAATGCAAAGAAATGGTGCAAGTGTAATGGATGGAATTACGGCTGAGACCATCCAAAAAACACCAGATAACAAAGCAAGTGACGTTTTAAAGAGAATCAGTGGCGCAAGTGTTCAAGACAACAAATTCGTTGTTATTCGAGGACTAAGTGATCGTTATAATTTTGGATTGCTTAATGGAGCATCATTACCTAGTACTGAAAGTGATCGAAAAGCTTTTTCATTTGATCTCTTCCCTTCAAACATGCTAGACAATTTAGTTGTCTACAAGACTGCTACACCTGATCTACCAGGAGAATTCGCAGGAGGAGTTATTGACATTAATACAAAAGAACCAAAAGCGGAAAATTTTCAGGAAATACAACTATCTGGTGGATACAACGCCATTACTACGTTTAAAGATTTTGCTCGATCAGAAGGAAGTAGTACGGATTTTCTTGGACTTGGTGCTGGTGCAAGATCACTACCGGGCGATCTACCTTCAACCATTGATTTCCCAAGCTCCAAAGCTGATAAAGCAGAGCTAGCAAAATTGATGAATTTCAATTGGGCAGCACAACACGGAATTGCGATGCCAAATACCTCTCTTCAATATGTAATAGGTAGAAATTACACGATCAAGGAGAAAAAACTTGGATTCGTATTCGCCTATAACTATAACAACAATGCTCAATACAACCAGCAGATCAGAAGAGATTATGAAGAACAAGCCGGAGGAACAATCCTGAAAATGGAACTGGATGACTCTGTCTTCACTAAGAGCATTGTTAATAGTGGTATGCTAAACTTACAGTACAAGTGGAACAGTAAGAACAAAATCTCTTTAAAGAATCTTTATTCGATCAATTCTGAAGATAAAGTTAACATCAGACATGGGGTAAGAGAACTGGACAATGATCCTCATCAATATGAACGTTCAACAAACTTTATGTATACTCAGAATAATCTATTGACAAGTCAACTCGTTGGTAATCATGAATTCGACAAGTCAAAATTAAACTGGACAGCAGGATTTAGTGACATAACCAGAGAAATTCCTAACCAGCGACGAGTTGTTTACCGTAAATATGCAATGAGTGAGGATGATCCAAATGAGTCTTTTGTTGCTATCATTCAGAACAATGGTACAATTCCAACTGCAGCGGGAAACATGTTCTGGTCCACATCAAATGAAAAGATCGGAAGTTTGAAATATGATTATTCTTACAAATTCGGAGAAGAAAAAGACACCAATCGTGTAGAATTGAAATTCGGAGGAATGAATCAGTTCAGAACTAGAGATTTTGCTGCAAGAAATTTTGGGTTCTCTCAATACAAGCCTAGTGGAAGCAATTTTGATAGTCAATTGTTACTGTTACCTGAAGATGAGATCTTCGCTCCAGAAAACCTTGGGTTACTGGATTCAGGGTTAGGAGGTTTCAAATTGGAAGAGGCTTCAAAGGTTGATGATAGTTATCAAGCTAGCTCAATGTTAAATGCTGGATTCTTGATGGCTGATGCAACTGTCCTTAAGAAACTTAGAATGATCGGAGGATTAAGATTTGAATCGTACAGACAGGAATTCAATTATACAGAATTCGGTTCGAACGTTGCTCGCAGTCTTGATACAACAGTGAATGACCTATTACCTTCATTGAACTTAGTATATGCACTGAGTAAAAAGGTGAACCTTCGAGCAAGCTATTACAGAACGCTATCAAGACCTGAATTCAGAGAATTAGCGCCATTCGCATTCTATAACTTCGTTATGGATAACATCCTAAGCGGTAATCCTAATTTGCAGCGTGCTACGATTGACAATTTCGATCTTCGCTACGAATACTATCCAGGCGAAGGACAGATCCTAAGTGTATCAGGATTCTACAAGAACTTTACAAATCCAATTGAATTGATCAATAGAACAGGTACATCAGGGGCTCCTGAATTGTATTACACGAATGTACCATCTGTAACAAATGTTGGTGCTGAATTAGAGTACCGTGTGAAAATGGATTTTGTTTCGAAGCAAGAAAACCACCCATTCTGGAGTAACTTGACACTTTACACAAACCTTTCATACATCAACTCACAAGTTGACCTGACGGATTTTCCAGGATCTGACCCTCGTCCTTTGCAAGGTCAATCTCCATACATCATTAATGGTGGTGCTTATTATACTTCTCCTGATACAACATGGAACGTTAGTGCATCATTCAACAGAGTTGGACAACGTATTTACATCGTAGGTAACGTTCAAGAACCAAACGTGTGGGAAAATGGTCGAAACGTACTTGATTTTCAGGTTGCGAAAAAAGTGGGAGACCACTGGCAGTTCAAATTGAATATTAAAGATCTACTTGCACAAGACTTAATTTTCTTCCAGGATTTGAATGGAAATGGAAAATTTGACAACAAGAAGAACAAGAACATCTTTGAAAGTGAGGATCCGACGACAAACAATAAATACGAAGCTGGACCTGACAACGTATGGCAAGAAGTCACTTACGGACAGACAGTTACCTTACAAGTAAAATATACTTTTTAAGAAAAATCCTTTAGGATAAGAAAAAGAGGGAAGCATTACTGCTTCCCTCTTTTTAATGTTACCAGTTTATTTGTATTTCTTAACATAACCTTAAGAAACAGATAAATAGTACATAACTATCATCAAAGAAGTTTGGACTTACTTTGCATCAGTAAAAAATTATAAACATGAAGAAGATTTACATGACAATTGCCGCTGGTCTACTTAGTACCACACTATCGGCACAAGGATTTTGGGAAGCTGTACCTTATTTGGGTGCTTTTCCAGTAACAGACAACACTCCTGCAACAGACTGGACAGATTCATGGGCAAATTTCGATCCTGAGAACACTGTATATCCAGCAACAACATCTACAGTATCTACAGATATTACATCAAATACGACTTGGAGTGGGGTGATCTTATTACAAAACAAAGTATTCGTTAAGAACAATGCAACTTTAACTATCCAGCCAGGAACTATTATCAGAGGAGATCTTGCAACTCAAGGTACACTGATCATCACCAGAGGCGCGAAAATCATTGCCGAGGGTACAGCTGCAAATCCAGTTGTGTTTACATCAAACGAAGCTATTGGTGACAGAGCAGAAGGTGACTGGGGAGGTTTAGTGATCCTTGGGAAAGCAAGAAACAATCAGCCTGGAGGAATTGCCAACATTGAAGGTTTAACGGTTTCTACAGATACAGAATTCGGTGGATCAGATGACGCTGACAACTCCGGATCATTAAAATATGTGCGAATTGAATTCCCTGGTATTCCTTTACAACCAAATAAGGAGATCAATGGGTTGACTTTTGGATCTGTAGGAAGTGCTACGCAAGTAGATTATGTACAAGTTTCTTTTTCAGGAGACGATTCTTTCGAATGGTTCGGTGGAACTGTGAACTGTAAGCACTTGATCGCCTACAGAGGTTTAGATGACGATTTTGATACTGACTTCGGATATAGAGGAAATGTACAATTCGGTTTGATCGTTCGTGACCCAAATTTATCTGATGCTGCCGGTGATTCTAATTCATTTGAATCAGACAATGATGCGACAGGTTCAGCTGCTTTGCCACGTACAAAAGCTGTATTCTCAAACATCACAATGGTTGGACCAAAATACGATGGTACCGCAGTACTTCCTGTAGGAGAGAAATTTGAAAAGGCATTCCGTATCAGAAGAAATTCATCAATCTCAATTTACAACTCTTTGGTAACAGGTTGGGAAAAAGGACTTTCATTGGAAGGGAATGAAGATAATTATCTTGCAGTTGGAGCTGATTCTACAACAAGATTCTCTCACAATGTTGTTTATTCAAACTTTGCAAATGCAACAGTTACAGTGACGGCAACGCCGGTATTCTACGCAACAATGTTTGGAACACAGATGAACGATTCAGTAACAACTATTTCTCAGATCAACTGGGTGGATATGTTCCCTGGTTTAACTTCGAAGCCAGATGCTCGTTTGGCAGCTTCTTCAACAGTTGCTACCGGTGCTGATTATCCTTCTGACGTATTTACTTCATTCGTCGGACTTGAAGAAATGGCCGTAATTAGCGATATGATCCTTTACCCTAACCCAACTGCGAGCAACGCAACATTGATGATCTCTTCTCTTGAGAACTCATCTGTAAACATCGCGATCTACAACCAAATGGGTCAAATGGTAAGCAATGTAAATGTTGATCTTAACACTGGAAAGAACAATGTTGAATTATCAACTAATGATCTTCCTGCAGGAATCTATACAGTTTCTGTTTCAAATTCAAATAGCGTTGTAACACGTCGTTTGATCATCCAGAAATAATTAAAAATAATGGGGGCTATCTGGACATCAGATAGCCCTTTTTATATCCTGTCGTATGGAAAACAAAAAATTTACGATCCTTCTTGTCGATGATGAACCGGATATAATAGATTTCCTTTCCTACAATCTGAAAAAAGAAGGATTCAAAGTAGTCACCGCCAATAATGGAATCGAGGCACTTAAGATCACCAAACAAATCTCGCCCAATCTGATACTATTGGACGTTATGATGCCAAAAATGGATGGTATTGAAACTTGTCGGTTGATCCGTGAAGACATTTCGATCAATCAGCCTATCATAGCATTTCTAACATCACGATCAGAAGATTATTCTCAAATTGCTGGCTTTGAAGCTGGGGCAGATGATTATATTTCAAAACCAATTCGTCCAAGACTCATGGTTAGTAAAGTGATCTCATTACTTCGTCGTGACATAAATTCACCAAGAGAATCCATGGTTGCGCCCACTCAATCCGTAAAGATTGATCGTGAGAGATTTCTCATACTAGTTAAAGGTGAAGAAATTTCATTGCCTAAAAAAGAGTTCGAATTATTGGAATTACTCGTCAGTAAACCAGGTAAAGTTTATAACCGTGAACAAATTCTATCCTTAATTTGGGGAAATGATACCATTGTAGGTGAAAGGACAATAGACGTACATATTCGAAAATTAAGAGAAAAACTGGGAGATGCGTATATTCGTACTATTAAAGGTGTCGGATATACATTTCAAGACGTGTGAAAAACCTCAAGCCTATCCATATTGTACTCGGAGGAAGTGCGGTGACAATGTTCCTGACCTTTCTGTTGATACTATTTCTGGATTTTAAATTTCATAACCTCCCATACTGGTTAATGTTTGGATTACCCTTTGCTACGGGAATTGTATCATTCGGAGTTTTCTATTTCTTTATCAAGAATTTTATAAATGATCGACTGAAACTGTTATACAGGTCAATCCGAAAAGGGAAAATAACCAATTCAGAAGCATTAAAATTTAGTTTACGAGAAGACATCATCGCTACCGCTGAAGAGGAGACGAAAAAGTGGGCAGAAGAACGGTATACTGAAATCGATCGGCTGAAAGAACGTGAAGAGTACCGCAAAGAATTTTTAGGAAATCTTGCCCATGAATTAAAGACACCCGTTTTTAGTATTCAGGGATATATCCTTACGTTACTGGAAGGAGGACTTGAAGACGAAGAAGTCAACCGGCTGTTTCTCGAACGAGCCAGTAAAGCTACTGATCGAATTGTGAACATCCTTGAAGATCTGGATCAGATCACTAAACTTGAAGCAGAGAGTCTCCATCTTGACTATAAGAATTTCGATATTGTAGAGTTGACGAAAGAGATCTTTGAAGCCCTTGAATTGAAAGCAAAGGAAAAAGGGATCAAACTTAAATTTTCAAAACCTTACTCTGCAATTATTGTTCGTGCGGATAGAGGAAAGATCGCTCAGGTATTGACGAATTTATTGATCAATTCGATTTTCTATGGAAATACTGAAGGTACAACCGAGGTTAGATTTTACATTATTGACGACATCATCACTGTTGAAGTCTCGGATAACGGACCCGGTATTGATGAGAATAACATCCCAAGACTTTTTGAACGTTTTTACCGTGTTGAAAAATCCAGAAACCGAAATGAAGGCGGATCAGGACTTGGACTTTCGATCGTTAAGCACATTATTGAGTCTCACGGTCAAACGATTTCTGTGAGAAGTACCGTTGGTGTCGGAAGCACATTTACCTTCAGTTTGGATAAAGGGTCGGGAACGTCAGCAATTTATTCATCTAGGGGTGTACAAATTAAATAAGTAAAATCTTTAATCTCCAATTTCGTTAGTTAGATTTTTCTTAGATTTAAGAAATTCGATTGTATGTGTTTTTCAGCTGAGGTCAGTTTTAGCGCTGGTGTAGCTCTGGTTGGAGTGGGTGCCTATGCCCTTAAAAAAGTAAATTCCAAAAAGAAGATCGCTTTTGCATCCGTGCCGATTTTTTTTGGACTCCAACAAATTTCTGAAGGTTTTTTGTGGGTGAGTTTAAATAGTGGAGACCAATCTCTTATGTTGGATGTATCCATGTACATATACATCTTCTTTGCACAAGTGTTCTGGCCTATATGGATCCCTTATGCGATATGGAATATGGAACCTGACAGCAAGCGCAAGAAGATACTTTTCTATCCGTTTATGATTGGAATACTTGCATCATTACAACTCGTTTATAGTCTGATCTTCTACGATGTCGAAGCAACTAGTTCCCAAAACCACATTCACTACGATATTGAAATTCAGCGTTTAGGTATACATCAGGTGTTGTACGTGATCAGCACGGCAATTCCTTTCTATGTTTCCAGTTTAAAATATATGAAACTTGTTGGGACAATTCTAGTAGGATCCCTAATCGTTGCAATGATCTTCTACTTCTATCATGTGATCTCGATCTGGTGCTTCTTTGCTGCTATCCTTAGCTCTTTAGTATTACTCGTAGATGCTAAAAACCCTAAAACCCTTGGGGTATGAAATACTATAGTTCATGAAGGGTATTTTATTGTTTATCTCTTTGATCACCTCGAATTCAATTGAAGCACAAAATAACAATTGCATGATCATCGGACACCGAGGTTTCCGTGGTGTATATCCTGAAAATACCTTAGTCGGTTTTCAGAAGGCCCTTCAGCTTCCAATCGATGGTATTGAGCTAGACGTTGTGGTGAATAAAGATCATGAGCTGGTAATATCTCACGATCCTTTT
>CALCCB010000051.1 GCA_937899625.1 uncultured Bacteroidota bacterium | reverse complement strand
TTCATAAGAGCCTATTAAAAATGCACCAATTGTTGCAACCGACATTAAAACAAACTCATTATAAATTGTCCCTTTAACTATTAATTTTGCTGCTTTTAAAAGAACAGGTCCGCCAATAAGCATATAAATTACACTAAACCAAATTAAAGGAATAGGTGCTCTAAAAAAAGGAACTTCAAAAAAATCAAGACCAATACCCAACAATAGAAAAAGAAAATTAACCACGACAAGAATGGTTGTGAAGGAATACATGTTCTTTTGTGCATCCTTCAAGTTCTTACAAGTCAGATTTTTCTGCATAAGATCCTGATCCAGTCCGGTCATTGCGATCGCCAGAAACATCCCTCCAAAAAATTGCTTTGGAAAGAAGAATTTACTGTTAGGATCATCAAAATGAAAGATCCTAACCAACTCACCATTATCACCATAAGATGCAACCGCGTCGTACAAACCGGTAAATCCGACTCCAATATTCTCCCCTATGATGATCGCACAAATGACAACGGCACTGACCAGAAAAAAGGTCTGAAAAGTGTCCGTATAAACGATCGTTTTTATTCCTCCCTTGAACGTGTAGATCCAGATCAGTAATACCGTTACAACAGCGGTCAACCAATACGGAACCCCAAGATCTTCGAACAAGAACAGCTGAAGAACAAGAGTTGCCAGATACAGACGCATTGCCGATCCGAGTGTTCGTGATAGGATAAAGAATGCTGCACCTGTTTTGTAACTAACAATGCCAAGTCGTTCACCAAGATATTGATAGATCGAAATAACATTCATCCTGTAATAGATCGGCATAAGGACCTTCGCAATCACCAAATAACCCAACACATACCCAAGGACGATCTGAAAGTAAGCCATTCCTTCATTTAGAACTGCTCCTGGTACCGAAATAAAAGTAACCCCAGAGAGCGAAGCACCGATCATCCCGAAAGCCACAAGATACCATGGGCTTTGACGATTTCCTGTAAAAAAAGTGTTGGAGTCAGCATTCCTCGATGTCAAAAAGGAGATAAGCATTAGAACAGCGAAATAGCTGACAAGTACAATTACAATTAGTGAAGTGCTCATTTGGTCGATGAAATTACGATTAATTGGCGAAAAAAAAGTATTACTTCGATCCGTTACTTTTATCCCAATTTGAATTTTATCTTTGTCTTAAATCGAAAAGCCATGGATATCTTATTTCAAATTGCATTGATACTTATTCCTTCAGGGGCAGTATTACTTACTACAGTATTATTTCTGCGAAGAGAAACTTCAAAAGAGATTCAAACTGTAAGGGCTGAAATGAAAAAAGAACGTCAGACATACTTCTTACCTCATCGTGTAGAAGCCTATCAGCGAGCGATTCTATTAATGGAAAGAATACATCCGAACAGCCTTGTCATGCGACTGCACAATCCGGGTTTACCTGCAAGAGGACTTCAAACCGAATTCCTTAAAGCGATCAGGGAGGAATATGACCACAATGTTGCTCAACAGATGTTCATCTCACCACAGGCATGGCAGATGGTAAAAAATTCAAAGGAAGAAACGATAAAGATCATCAATATTGCGGGTAATCAAATGGGAGCTGCATCAACAGGCATGGATCTATCGGCTAAAATTTTTGAATTGGTGGCTGAAATCGGAGAATTACCAACAGAGATTACGGTTGAATATCTAAAGAGAGAGGTACAGGAGTTATTCTGACACTAAATCGATCTGAATTCCTTCCAGTTCAATTCGATCTCCCGGCACCAGTTTCGCTCTTTTTCTGAGTTCAACTTCTCCGTTTCGGGTAACCTCACCTTCATCCACGATAAACTTCGCATGTCCACCTGTATGGGCAATTCCCAAAACCTTTAGCAATTGAATTAATTCAATGTACTCCCCTTCAATTGTAAATTTAATTTGTTCCACGCACTTTAGAATTGAATGCATTGAAGAGAGTTTCCGCAGCCTGAAAGGAACTAATTTCTCCTTTGAACACCTGCTCCTCTTTCAACTTTAATTGTTCCAATAGATCATCGTTTTCGAAAAACTCATCCAAGATCATCTCCTTTAGTGTTTCACGTAACCAATATTTATCTTGTATATGTCTGTGCTCTTCGAACCAACCGTTGATCTTTGTCTGATTTTCAAAGGATTCTATTGTGTTCCAAACTTTATCGATATTTTTCTTTTCCTGACTACTACAGGTAAAGGACAAAGGCACCCATTCGCTTTTTTTCGGAGGAAATAAATGCATCGCATTGGCATACTCCCGGGAAGCCATTTCGGCTTTCTTTTCATTTTCTCCGTCTGCTTTTGTGATCACAAGTGCATCTGCCATTTCCATGATCCCTCTTTTGATTCCCTGAAGTTCGTCCCCCGCCCCGGAAAGCATTAACAATAAGAAGAAGTCAACCATTGAATGAACCATGGTTTCAGACTGACCAACTCCGACCGTTTCAATGATGATGACGTCAAAACCCGCCGCTTCACAAAGGAAGATACTTTCACGAGTAGCTCTGGCCACTCCACCAAGAGTGGTTCCGGCTGCCGTAGGTCGAATAAATACTTTTGGGTGCTTTGAAAGCTCGTTCATCCGAGTTTTGTCCCCTAAAATACTTCCACCACTTTCTCCCGATGACGGATCAATTGCCAAAACAGCTATTTTATGCCCCTTTTCTGTCAGCATCAACCCGAATTCTTCGATGAATGAGCTTTTTCCTACTCCCGGAACTCCAGTTATTCCAATACGTACTGATTTTCCAGAATGAGGAAGAAGCTTCTGGATCAATAGATCAGATTCACTTTTATCTTCAGGTAAGGTACTTTCGAGAAGCGTTATCGCTGAGCTTAAGGCTTCAATATTTTCCTTCAGAATTTTAGGAACTAAATGATCTGCCGTCATCAACGATTTTCGTTTTTTACGACTATTCAACCAATCATTCAGCTTTTTCTGGTCCATGTAACAAATGTAATTAAAACTGAATAGTAATTTTAGCACATGAAGCGTATTGGCATTCTATCGGATACTCATGGCGACCTTGACCCAAGGATAAAAGAACACTTTAAGGATGTAGATGAGATCTGGCATGCAGGAGATGTTGGATCGATCGATGTTGTCGATCAACTCAGAGCGTTTAAACCGACCAGAGGTGTATATGGTAATATTGACGATCCGACCCTTCGCAGAGAATGGCCCGAATTCAATCGCTTTTTTGTTGAAGATGTCGAAGTATTGATCACCCATATAGGAGGAAAACCAGGAAAATATTCAAAGCCAACATTTGACGAAATTGAAAAAAGACCACCTAAAATTTTTGTCTGTGGTCATTCTCATATTCTTCTTGTTAAAATGGATCCAAGATATAACATGTTATGGATGAATCCCGGCGCATGCGGCTACAAGGGATTTCATCAGGTAAGAACACTTTTGCGGTTTTGCATTACTGGAGACAGAATTCATGATTTGGAAGTGATTGAACTTGGAAAAAGATCATCGCATAATTAAATCCTTATTTTTGCGTTAAGGTAATCGCATGAGAAATTTACTTGTCATTTTTCTGATTTTCTCTTCATTCATTTCACAATCCCAAACGGGGGGTGAACATGTATTTGCACTTTTGGATCTGAACTTCAATGCTCGATCAGCTGCTTTGGGAGGTGACTTTATTTCGGTTCGAGATCAAGACGTCAATCTGGCGGTATTAAACCCTTCCATGATCAACGATAGAATGAAAACCGGTCTTGGATTCAATCAGGCCTTGTTACCATCAGGAATTAACTATGGAATGGTTGCCTATGGTCAACAAACCAAATATGGTTTGATCGTGCCACACATCAGATACGTGAGTTACGGAGAATTCAGAAGAACAGATATCACTGGAGCAGACATGGGATCTTTTAGTCCATTTGAATGTATTGCGGGTGTAGGCTATGGGAAAAGTTTGAACCCACGAATTTCAGTTGGTGCAAACGTGAATCTGATCTATTCTCAACTTGAAGCCTACTCTTCATTTGGAACTGGAGTGGATCTTTCAGGGACCTATACACATGAAAATGAAAACCTATATGTAACTGCCTTGGTGAAAAATGCAGGTATTCAATGGAAAAGTTACGTTAAGGATCAGCGAGCATCCTTACCGACAGAATTTCAAATGGCCGTTTCCTACAAATTGAATCATGCACCGTTTCGATTCTCATTGTTGGCGCACCACTTGAATAAATGGGACATTACTTATAATGATCCAAACTTAAAACCTACATTGGACCCATTAACAGGTGACACCATCCCTGTTCCGGTTGCAGGTTTCGGAGAAAAGCTCGCAAGACACTTTACCTATCAAATGGAAATTTTGGTTTCGAAGAATATTCATCTAAGAATGGGATTTGATTATCATAAACGACAGGAAATGAAACTGGAAAGCAGACCAGGAATCTCAGGCTTCTCCTTTGGAACTGGTTTATACTTCAAGCGTATATCTGTTGATTATGGTTTCGTCATTAATTCAAGGGCTGGATTTACCAATTTATTGACGCTATCGACTCAATTGTCGAAATGGAGGAAATAATTTATTACAATTCTTAATAACCCGCTAAATCCGTTTAGCACGTGCTTTCACGAAGGTTTTAGTTTATCAACATTTAAAAGTTGATCTTTTTTTGAAACCTTTTCTTAATGACTTGAGTACATTAGCCTAAACCATAACAAATTAAGTTATATGAAAAAGTTAGCTATTTTAGTAGGAGCAATTGCATTGACAATAGTATTTACACTAAACACAATACTATCTAAAAACTCAACATCTAAATCATCAATATTTTTTGTTGAAATAGTAATAGCTCCTGAAGGTTGGTTCGCTAAAATGGT
>CALCCB010000050.1 GCA_937899625.1 uncultured Bacteroidota bacterium | reverse complement strand
TTGATCGTTATGTTTTGACATGTGGAAGGACCGGAACAACCGGAAACTGTGACATAAACACAATAGTTACCTTGATCTGTATTGTCAACAGATAAAAGATTGATCGTTGATGAAGAGGAATTGAATCCGGAAGGACCTGACCAGGTATAGGTGGCTGATCCATCCGGATGATTACCCGTTAGTGTAACATCGGTACCAAGACAAGGAGTAGCATCATTGACAGCGATAGTAGGTGCTGTAGGCGCTCCAGGATTTACCACACTGAATGGACCAAATTGATTCGAACAACCGTTTCCATCGGTAAGATTCAGAAAATAAGTTCCTGCTGGAATACCTGTTAAATTAGATGCAGAGCCAACGGTAGTTCCAGAGCCGTTGATCCAGTTGTAGGATAAAGTAGGGGCTCCCGATCCACTGGCTCCTGTTAAAGAACCGTTTGAAGCACCACAGTCAGCATCATTCGACGTGGGATTTACAGATAATGTAGGCAATGCATTGATCGAAACAGTTGTATTAGCTGTTGCAGTACATCCACTTGTCGTTCCTGTTACGGTATAAGACGTTGCACTCAAAGGAGAAACATTAATTGAAGATCCGTTTTGTCCCGAGCTCCAAGAATAGGTCGAAGCACCAGTGGCAGAAAGAGTAACTGACTGACCTGCGCAAATAGCTACGTTTGGACCATTCGTAATTGACACGGTCGGATTTGGAATAACAGTTACCGTAGCATCCAGAGTTTGCTTATAGCCACAAAGACCAGTTACCTCACAGATGTAGGTTTGGGTAGTTGATGGTGAGACTGTCACAGACTGAGTTGTACTTCCATCATGTTCCCAGTAATAGGAGGTAGCACCAGCAGGAGCGGTTAACGAGGTTGATTGTCCCTGACAAATTGGTGCAACGTTAGCAATGTCTGGGAATTGAACACCTGATTCTGCAGTAATCGTGTAATTACAGATATCACCGGCGTAGCCATCGACCATGAGGTAATAATCACTTCCAACTGTTAGGTTATTCGCTGTGATAACAAATCCGGTGCTACTTTCTTCGAAATTTGATACAGGCACGAAACTACAGCAATTAGTTCCTGAAAATATTTGCATTTGAATACCTCCACTTGGATAGTTACCTACCCAGCAATCATAAATATCTACTTGAAGGGTAGCTGTAGTTGATGCTGCGGTAAACTTGATCCAAGAATTATTATTTATGATCACGTCAAAAGCGGGTGATCCAGTTCCCCAAGGCCCTGCTTGACCAAAGATTCCTCCTGTATTTATTCCATCTGGTTGATTTACACCGGCGGACGTTTCATTATTTCCAAACATGTTACACGGACGGTCTGCAGTATACGCGGCACTCGTGGAGGCAGAATACCCGTTGATGTCACAGATGTAAAGTGCATTGACACAATTGTCATTGGTTGCAGTCGAAACGCAAAAACCAAAAGTTCCCTGTGAACTTCCATACCCAAAGTATCTTAAAAATACGGTAGATCCTGGAGTTAGACCAGAAGCGTTAATGATAGGTAGTAGATCGTTTGAACTACCAGGATAAGATGAATTGTCATCTGAACAAGCAATCTGACTAAGCGTGGAACATGTTCCAGAATACAACACCATAACTCCATCTGTAATGGCTCCCGCACCAATGTTCGGCTCTGACATGATCGTTATATTTCCAGTACTTGGAACAGTAATAGCAAACCATACATCGTGTGAAGAAGAGCTGAAACCTCCTTGTTGTGGTGCACTTCCTCCAACACAAGAAGAAGGAGTAGGAGCAGTTAAAGAAGCAGTTGAACCTACAGTTGTAAACTGAAGGTACTGACAAGAGGAGGTTACTTCAGGGATCTGAATAGCATTACAAGCCTCATCATTGCTTGGTGCAGCGGTTGCAGCGCCAGTGACGCAAATCTGGAAATCTCCTGAATTGCCTGCGTAATAATCGTAAACTCTAATGAAATAGGTTTGTCCTGGGATCAATCCAACTAGGTTCACGGTTTCAATTTCTGACGAAAAGGTATTGTCGGTACAATTCAATGACGTTAATCCAGCACAGCTTCCACTGAACACTTGAACGACCAGGTCGATATTGTCAATTGGATTTACGGTAACTGTCTGAACACTATTAGTAGCGACAAACTTATACCAAACATCATCGTCTGCATTTCCTGCACAACCAGACTGGGATTGCGTCGCACCATCAGTTGTTCCCGAAGTATATGAACAAGTTGTGTTGACCGGTAATGTCACGGCACCTGCGCAATTGTTATTGGAAGGGGCTGAAGGAGGATTAGCAACACACACTGTAAAATCTCCTGATCCAGCACCTGCACCATAATGGTAGATTCTGAATCTGTATACTTTTTCTTTTCCTTCGCTACATCAATAGTATATATCTTTCCGTTATTAAAAAAGA
>CALCCB010000049.1 GCA_937899625.1 uncultured Bacteroidota bacterium | reverse complement strand
TTGAGCTTAAATTAAAGACCACAGATTTAGTGAGAACGTTTTACGGTCACGTCACATTATTAAGATAATTACTTGAAGAAGTGAAACGTATTTTAACATACCTATTGATCTTTTTTGTCGCCTTTTGTTTCGGACAAAAGGAAGCGAATGTTTGGCATTTTGGGATAAATTATAGTTTAGATTTTAACAGTGGTGTTCCTGTGCAAACCTTCGGTAGCCAAATGTTTACTTTTGAAGGAAGCACCTCTTATTGTGATGAAAACGGCAACTTGCTTTTTTATTCAAATGGAGGCGGAAGACTTCCCGTTAGTGGTCAAGATGGGGGTAAAATCTGGAATAAGAACAACCAAGTCATGTATGACATGCAGGGACTGGAAGGTGGTGGATTTAGTGCAGTTCAATCATCCGTAATCGTCCCTGCTCCCGGGGAACCAGACATGTATTACCTGTTTACGATGGAGGAGCTAGAACATTACATCGATGCTTCGCCTCAAATTTTAGCGCAAGAACCCAATGGAAGAGGCTTTCGATATTTTAAAATTGACATGACCCTCAACAATGGTTTGGGTGATGTAGTGGAAGCCGATGTGCCGATTTATGACTATTCGTTCGAAGGACTTTGTGCGATTCGACATGCAAATAAACAAGATTATTGGCTATTGATTTATCAAGATACAACTGGAATTGGAGTGTACAGTTTAACGCAAAATGGCATTTCGCTTTCCGCTGTATACCCAACAGGTGCTCCTGTAAATGGAGGGGTTATCAAATCCTCCCCATCGAGTGCTAACCCCGGTGCATTTTGTTGTCAAAAAGTAATGACTTCCCAAGGACTCTTCGACTTTGATTTAACAACGGGTGTATTGTCCAATCAGGTCAATTTACCTATCAATAATGAGACAGCTTATGAGTTTTCACCGAATGGTTTGTTCTTGTATTCGTCACTAACTAACCAAACTACCGGACAACAGCAATTGATTCGATATGATTTGTTAGATGCATTTGAAACAGGAGTTAGTGTGGAATCAACCATGGAGGTAATGGACCCAGCAGTGCAAACTTCATTGTACTACATGCAATTGGCTCCTGATGGTAAAATCTACTTCAACCATTTTGATTTTTTAAATGGTTTCACAAAATTAGGAACCATTGATTGTCCAAATGGATCCGATCCAACGTTGAATTACAATGTTCTTTCTGTCGACATATCTTCAGAAGATGCATTTTATGCCTTGCCGAATTATCCTTCTTGGATCTTCTATTCTAGCTTTGATCAATACATCAATCTTGGTCCGGACACATTAAATTTATGTCAGGGGGATACCGTAATACTAAACGCAGGATCGGGAGACTCTTGGTATTGGTTTGGACAACTGGAAAGTGGAAATACCTTTACAAGTACCAGTCAGTTGGTTACCATTACCCAACCCGGAAACTACACGGCTAGCGTTAACGGATCTTGCGGATTGGGCAGTGACCAAATCGTTGTTTTGCCATGTGAATCACCTTCTTCATGTGAAGGTTTTGATTTGGGAGATCCACTTACAGCATGTTTGAACGATACCATTCAGCTCGGAGCTGATTTGAGCGGTTTTCAGAACATAACTAATTTAGAATGGTCTGGAAATGGTACTTTTTTACCATCCAATACCGTTGTAAATCCGTTATATATCCCAACACAAACTGAATACAATTTAGGTTCCACGTTAATTGGGTTGGAGGTGTCGCTGGGGTCCACAACAACTGTTTCTTCCGGACTTCTTGCTTATGATCATTCCAGTGAGGACATTTTGTTTTATATCAATCCCTTAGATGGAAGTATCGACTCTATTCAGGAAAATACGGGCAAAGACTGGACAGCCATGGGATTCAGATCTGCAGATTGTCTCTTATATGGCCTTTCAAATATCGTTACCGCTCCAATGCTATCGAGTATCAACCCAACGACAGGATCTGTAGTAGATATTTTTAGCTACCCGAACCATCAGTTTTATGCCGGGGAATACGACAATGAAAACGACATTTTCTACGCCGTCGGGATGTCCGAAATAAATTCCGGGCAATTATTAGATCAATTACTCTACAGCATAAATCCGGTGACTGGTGCTCTTGATACAATCGGAAATCTGAATCTTGTGGCTAGTGATGGATTTTTCTACACGCCTGACGACGGATTTAACGGTTTGGCGTATGACCCGGACTTCGATCTGCTTTATGGAATAACAGACAACGGCAAACTCTATCAGATCAATCCATCCAATGCGGCCATTTCCTTGATTGGAAACACTGTCTCGGGAATGCGCGGCCTGGCCTATGATGAAATACAAAACAAGTTGTGGGCCGTCAGTCCGTCAGCAACATTGGTGGAAATAGATAAACTTACTGGAACGCAATTAGGAAGTGTGTTGTGTGATGAGAGTTTTGGCAATGTTACCAGTCTGACCTTCGTCAACGGCACTTGCGGAGAGGGTGATACATGTGCTGATCAGCTGCTTATAGAATTTGAAAATTGTGACGATGATCCTACCAACGAAACTGATTTCTCTTTTCCAAATGTGATCACCGCTAATGGTGATGGTGTAAATGATCTTTTTGAAATTCAAAATTTACCTGAAAATACTAAAGTTCTAATTCTAAACCGCTGGGGAAATATTGTGTTCTCTTCA
>CALCCB010000048.1 GCA_937899625.1 uncultured Bacteroidota bacterium | reverse complement strand
CACCAAACATAACAAATGTAACTTTATCGAAAAGTTATACATATGATTGTGATAATGGATTAGTATTTACATATTCATTAGTTGCCGATACAATAGTTGATTATAATACATTTATTTATTTTGTAGATGAAGTTGATCTTGTAAGTGGTGGAACTATAACAATAACAGGATCAACAGGAATTGCGGCTGGAAATATTTCAGGAACAACAATTATTGATAATACAACAACACCTGCAACACCAACACCTATCTTTACAGATTGCTATAAACAAATTAAAAAGAAACATCCTGAAAAAATGGCTCAGGAAATTCGTTCCTGAAATAGTGATTTCCGTTGTTAGTCCATTCGCCAAAATCATTCAAGAGTAATAAATCCTGATCTCCATCCTGGTCAACATCTGTTAAGCTTGCAGCCAAGCCACATCCGGTATCGTTTACTTTATATTTTTCTGATGATTCGATAAAATTCACACCATCGATATTCATTAACAATCTGTTTTCAAAACAAACTGGGTCATATCCAATTTCCCTTCCCTTTTCATCCATTAATCCCCCCATTGATTCCACATAATTCGTCAGATAAAGATCAGGAAAACCGTTTCGATCAATATCTCCCCAACTACCACTTGAATAATTTCCAGGCTCAATGTATTCTGAGAGATCGATCAATTCAAATTTCTCACCATCGATGTTTTTCAACAATGCCGGCGATCTCTTATCCCCTCTGCCCATTCCTTTTCCATAGTTGAGCACTACAAAATCAGTAAAACCGTCATTATTGAAATCTGCTGATAAAGCACCCTGGATAAAATATCCGTTAAGAACATTCAATCCAAAATCTTCCGTTTTGTCTACAAATTTTCCACTTTCATTGAGCCAAAGTTTTGACTCGAACACTCCACCTGATTGATAAAGATCTTCCCATCCGTCGTTGTTCACATCAATGATCATTAATCCTCCACCGGCCATTTGAAATTCATTTCCGGGATAGATATAAGACAAACCTACAGAATCACTTACCTCTTGAAACCACGTCTGCGCACTAAGCCAAAACGTCGTAAAAAGACAAAATGATATAGGAAGGACTTTTATCATTCTTTTCGACATTTGATCTCACTCACAATATATTGCCCCAGAATTCTTCCGTATTTCAAACTCTCATCCAGAGTTGTCCTGTAATGTATTCCACCGTACAATCTTGAAATCGATATTTCTTCCCCCATGTCGTTGAAGGACTTAAAGTTTCTTGGGGTGTTTACTATATCTCTTCTGTATAACATTGTTGAATCGATGAACGAGTAATTCTCTCCAAAGATTGAATTAAATACGGCATTGGCAGCCCCAGACTGAAATGAATGTCCTGAAGGAAACTCAGGAAATGGAGGGCTATCAATTATTGTGTTAAATCGATTATCGATCATTCTGTGAATGACGGTTATAGGCCTTAGCAAATTGTATGTATACTTCAATTTCCAACTATTCACAGATGCCTCATTCAGCGATATTCCCAGCTTGACATATAACTCCATTGCTTCAGAAGCCGAAACCCGGCTATTTTTTGAAACTTGGATTGCCAGACAGAATAAATGTCCTGCAGGTGTTCCTGAATATCCGGGTGCATCATTCCAATATTCAGCTATAATTTCCAGATCCTTATTTTCATTGTAATTCAATTGGTAAATCTCCATGGCATCTTTATAGATCCATCCTTCCTCGTCTAGATTAACATTAACCGGTTTACAGGACTCAACCAACCTGAAGTCTCCTTCGATTAGCCGTCTATTATCTCCCCAATGGGGAACTAAAGAAGGTAAATAACCAGGAGTCGTTTTCGTCCAGCACATATTACATTCAGCAGGAACAAAGTCTTCCGGAAAATTATTCAAATACCCCTCATCTCCCAAGTCTGTTTTCGACCAGTTCAAGATTTCCTGTGCGATCATTCTTCCGTATTCCATGGATAAATTCACCATTTTATCCTTTGATCCAAGAGCATAAAAATCTCGCAATGAATCAAAATGACGGTCTGTTTTTTCTTTGAACGAAGGAGGCATTCCTCTATACAGATAATCAATCATATACTTATCCGCGGCGTTCGCGACAATAGGCCAATTGAGTTTTTTCCTTTCCTTTTTGGAGGCCCATTTAGATCTCGTATAACCATTCAATTGCCCTGAAAGGCTTTGAAGATCTCCATAAACCTCAACTGTACTTTCATAACTGGTTATTGACAAATACGCATAAGCTCTCGCGCTTACAGGAGCAGAAAAACCTACAGTGTTTTTTGTCAGATCAAAAGCAAAAGTCAACCATGACTCATGTACATTCCTACACTCAATCTGGCTTGGCAAGTTTCCATTTTCCGCAAAAGAAAATGAAACCTGAATTAAAAAGGTCAGAGTAATTAGTGATCTTATTATTCTCATACCGAAACGAAGGTAGCAAATGCATCTTGATCTATGAAATATGACAGACGATGCCTGTTAATTTCGACATTATAATGATTTTACCTAATATTGGTTCCTGTAGCTATGAAATACATTACACGGACAATCTGGATCTTATCCATCGTAAGCTTTTTCACGGACGTCGCAAGTGAAATGCTCTACCCGGTAATGCCTATTTTTCTTGAAAGCATCGGGTTCTCCGCTTTTTCAATCGGAATTCTTGAAGGCGTTGCTGAAGCTACAGCTGGATTAAGCAAAGGCTATTTTGGGAAACTATCAGATCTCAAGGGTAAAAGAGTTCCTTTCGTGCAAGTCGGATATGCCCTAAGTGCCATTTCAAAACCGCTAATGATCGTTTCAAGTTTCCCTATTTGGATCTTTTTTGCACGTACACTCGATCGATTTGGAAAAGGCATCCGCACAGGAGCACGAGATGCTATATTATCAGACGAATCGACTCCAGAGAACAAAGGTAAAGTTTTTGGCTTTCATCGATCTTTAGATACCTTGGGTGCAGTTGCAGGACCTGCCGCTGCATTGCTTTTCTTATATTTTAATCCCGAACAATATGAGATTCTCTTCCTGATTGCTTTCATTCCGGGGACCATTGCCGTTTTTGCCTCACTATTGATCAAAGAAAAAAAGCGAGAGCCAAAAGAAACTAAAAGCAGGGCTGGTTTTCTGTCCTTTTTAAGTTACTGGAAAGAAAGTCCTTCTCAGTATAGAAGACTTGTAGTTGGATTATTGGTATTTACGCTTGTCAATAGTTCCGATATGTTCCTGCTACTGAAAGCCAAAGAGGCTGGATTCAATGATACATACGTGATCGGAGTGTATATCTTCTACAATTTTATCTATGCTTTGTTTTCTTTTCCATTAGGGATGCTGGCTGATAAAATTGGCTTAAAAGCTGTTTACATTGGAGGTCTAGCTATTTTCTCCATGGTTTATCTTGGAATGGCTTATGCATCTACAATTGAGCATTTCTTCATTTTATTCATAGGCTATGGGATTTTCTCTGCAGCGACTGAAGGAATATCAAAAGCCTGGATAAGTAATATATCGAAGAAAGAGGATACAGCCACAGCAATTGGAACCTATACTGCTTTTCAAAGTGTTTGCACGATGCTAGCAAGTACAACCACAGGTTTGATCTGGATGTATTTTGGTTCTACTCAGGCTTTCGTATTTATTGCGATCGTTTCAATCCTGGTCGCTTTTTATCTTGTTTTTATACCAAAACCTGTTCTACAGAAAAATTAAGGCTTCTCAGCACGAACCATTCTTTCCTTTCCCTGAAGATCCATTTTCAATTGAACATTTTTGAATCCAAGTCTTGCTAATAAATCACAAACATCAGAGCCTTTTTCTTCATGGATCTCAAAATACAGATTACCTCCCTGTTTTAAGTAGCGAAGTGCTTTGACGGAAATTTCTTTGTAGAAGATCAATGGATCGGTATCTTCTACGAACAGCGCCATGTGAGGCTCATGATCCAATACATTTTTACTCATACTCAATTTATCAGAGTACAATACATACGGTGGATTTGACACCCAAAAATCAAAAGATGATTCTGAGAATCCTTCAAAAACATTAGGCCTTAGAACATCTCCCATGAGCCATTCAATGTTTGTCCTATTGAGCGAACTATTTTCTTTTGACAACGCAAGGGCTTGTTCGCTGTACTCTATTGCATACCCTTTCGAAGAGGGTAAATAATGATCAAGAGAAATACTTATACAACCAGAACCGGAACAGAGATCCAAAAATGATAATCCAGTTTTATCTTGATGTTCCTCAAGGATCCATCGAACCAATTCTTCCGTTTCAGGTCTTGGGATTAATGCCCTTTTATCTGTAATAAAAGAGAGATCCATAAATTCGGTTTTCCCAAGAACATATTGAAATGGCTCATTTGATTGTAACTTTTTAACGGCCGATCTGAAGAACAATAAATCCGACTCAGATAATAACTGATCATTTTGCAGGATCAAATCAGAGGAGCTTAATCCTAAACGTTCCTGTGCCAATAAGTTGAACATTGATCTCAACTCTCGGGTGGAGAACATCTCCGACAAGCGATCATTAAAATATTTGCGTGTTGCAGAAAGTGAATTGGTCTGAACAAACATGGTTACTTTTCATCAAGTTCATAAACCAGTTTCTTCTGAAGATCTTTAAATGGAATCTCGAAAGTTGGAATACCCATTACGTATGGAGCGATCTCATATTGATTGTAAACGAATACCATTCCCTTGTCTGAGAAATAGAAGTTCTCAGTGCACTTGAATCCATCTTCAAACCAATACCCTAATTCTTCGAGCTGATCCTCACTTTCAATATCATTTTGCTTCAAGAAGTACTTAAGCGCAAAGCGATCGAACTGATCCACATTCCCAACAAAATCTTTCAGCTTAAGCACCTTACCAGACTTGTTATCTACCAATGTCGTCTTAAACCCTTCCCAGCCATGAGCACCACCTGCAAAACCAGTTTCTGCAAAGATTAGCTGAAGGATCGATGAATAAGAGGTGTCAATAGATATACTCATATCAAGGTACCAGGTCATTTCGTTTTCATCTTCCTCTTTGTACTTTTCGTATTCATTTCTGAAGTACGTCAAATGTTCTCTGAACAATTCCTCATTCACTTCCTTGACAATGGATTTTTTCTTTTTATCAGTTGACAAAAGCTCCAAAATGATCGCATTGATCTTTTTCTGACCTTTGGTCTGATAAGAGGTGTCAAAATACTCGAATGTGAAACGCAATGGTTCATGATCTCCTTCACCAATTGGCACTTCAACATTTCCAGCGATCAACTGAGCTTTCTCAGGGAGAATAATAACGGTGGTATCCTTTTGATCGTCTGTTAAATCAACTTTTTTTTCTCCTCCATTCTGGCAGGAAAAAAACGTAAGAACAACAAAAACGCAAGGAATCAAGAGCTTCATTTCGAATCAATCTTTGCAGAAAGGGCACGGTAAATCAAGAAGATTCCTGTCAATACAAGCGGAACACTCAACCACTGCCCCGTATTCAATCCGGTCATTGCATCTAATGTATTATCCCATTCCGACTGACCCTCCTTGACAAATTCCACTAGAATCCTTGCCCCGAAAACCAGGATCAAAAATGCTCCAAACACCAATCCCTGTTTTTTCCACATAGACAATTTCCAGAAAAGGAACATTAATACTCCGAAACCGATGAAATAACAGATTGCTTCATACAACTGTGCTGGATGTCTGACAGGTATTGCGTTCCAGGAACACACATACGGATAGATGCAATCATGGTGCAGGAATCTGAATCCCCAAGGTACATCCGTTTCAATTCCCACCATTTCATGATTAACCAGATTTCCCATTCTAATGAATGCGCCGCCAATAGCTATTGGTGCAGAAATTCGATCAAGCATCCACAAAAACGGTTTCTGAATTACCTTTCTAGAATAGATAAATAGTGCAATCAGAATGGCTATTGCGGCGCCGTGACTGGCAAGTCCCCCTTCCCAAACTTTGAAAATATCTGCCGGGTGAGAAAAATAACCTCTTTCAAGAACCACTCCATCTAAATCAACAATATCCCAATGCGGACCATAGAAAACAACATGGCCTAATCTTGCTCCAACGATCGTAGCTAGGATCATGTAGATCACAAGTTTGTCGAGAGCGTCATCTGAAACACCTTCTTTTTTGTAGATCCTTTTTACAACGAAATAACCAATGATCAGCCCGGTTACAAACAATAATCCATACAAATTTGGGGTTTTGTACCCGTCGATCAGTTCTGAACTGACATCCCAGTTAATTGCATAAATCACTCTCTATTAA
The DNA here is from genome assembly GCA_937899625.1 of uncultured Bacteroidota bacterium. Taxonomy (GTDB): domain Bacteria; phylum Bacteroidota; class Bacteroidia; order Flavobacteriales_D; family Crocinitomicaceae; genus M0103. Next base: position 3,500 of record CALCCB010000048.1, on the reverse strand, counting down.
GTTTTAATGGTTCTGCTAAAGATATCGGTTTTTCCTTATGCACCTTGAATTGAAGCTTTTCAGATCGACCTTTTTTGAAAATCTTGTTAGAAACTGTCTTTCCTTTTCTTAATTCTTTTTGTTCCTCTTCCGGCAGATGAATTGTATGCTGACATTCGTCTGAACAGCAATTTTCCATTTTTTGCTTACACTCATCGCACTGAATAAACAGAAGATGACATGCATCATTGGCACAATTCGTATGAACGTCTGCAGGAGAGCCACACTGATGGCATACTGAAATTATTTCCTCGGAAATACGTTCGCCTCTTCGTTCGTCAAAAACGAAGTTCTTTCCTATGAATTTGTTATCCAATCCAGCCTGTCTTGCGTCGTTTGCATATTTGATAATACCACCTTCAAGCTGATGAACGTTTTTAAACCCGCGATGTCTGAACCAAGCCGATGCTTTTTCACATCGAATTCCACCTGTACAATACATCACAATATTCTTGTCTTCATTCCCCTTGAGGTAAGTATCCTCAATGTAAGGTAATGATTCTCTGAAGGTATCAACATCAGGAAGAATTGCTCCTTTGAAGTGCCCTACTTCCCATTCATAATGATTTCTGAAATCAATAAGTATGGTTTCAGGATTATCCGTCAACTTATTGAACTCTTCAGCATTTAAATGGATCCCTTTATTGGTAACATCAAATGTTTCGTCATTTAATCCATCGGCAAGGATCTTATCCCTAACTTTGATCTTTAATTTCAGGAATGGAAATTCCGCTTCAGAATCTTCAACAGCATAATTCAAGCGGATTCCGTTTAAGAAATCGATCTCATATAACTCATCTCTGAATTGATCAAGATTCTGCACCGGAACTGCGATCTGAGCATTAATACCTTCTTTGGCGACATAAGTCCTACCGACTACTTCCAGAGCTGACCATTTCTGAAATAAATGATCTCTGAATAAACGAGGATTTCCAATGTGAGCATATTGGTAGAATGAAATGGTAACGTATTTATTACCCTTTTCAATTAATTGCTCCATTAACTCCTCTTTACTTAACGTATTCCACAGTTGCATGCTATGCTATTTTAAATAAAAAGTGCTGCAAAGTTATAGAAGACCATGCGATAATCAAAATCTCGGTTTTTTCTTCTTAACTATCAATTTTCATTACATTCGTAAGACATGAATAGAAGTTTAGTATATCTTGTTTTCATACTTCCTTTTTTAACAGCTTGCCCTACTTCACAGCGGACAAATCCTGCAGAAAAGGTAAAAGCAAATCATTTCAATTTCACCGATCCGGAGCTCAGAGCCTATAAAGGAATTGAGTTTAAGCTTTCTGAACTATTTGAAGATTCACACTACACAGAATATGTGATCAAGAATGATGCATTGACCAAGTCAATTCCCGAAATGAACATTCACTTCAGTATAGAGGAATTTGATGAAATGGACATAGACACGTATCGTTTTTTGAGAGAGAAGAAGGGGGATGAAGTTGAGATCGTTCATGATTTTTACATCAGCTCAAGACTTCAAACGTTGATCGAAGGACGAAAATCCATTAAAAGGAAATTATCGTCAAAGGTTGGCTTCAAGGGATACCTACAAAACATTGATGGCGGTCTTGGGGATGACGAAACAACATGGTCGAGTTATTTTGTTGGCAGTGTGCTCATTGATGGAAAAGTGTACATCTTTCAAATGATCGGCAGAAAAGATGTGATGTATAATTTTTACGATGATTTTCTCAAAATCCTCGAATCGATTGAGAAATGACACCTGATCAACTTATTGATAAATTAAAACATTCTCTGAACGGTCCTCTTCCCGGAGCAAAAGCACATTCTCTGATGGCACCAACCGGAAGGATCATCAATTATGATCTGATCCCCGATAAGCAGTACTATAGGGATTCCGCTGTTTCGATCATTTTGTATCCGCTGGGTGATTCATACAAATGTGTCATGATCAAAAGACCTGAATACGACGGTGCACATAGTGGACAAATGAGTTTTCCGGGTGGAAAAAAAGATGAAAAAGATAGAGATCTGATGGAAACCGCCTTTCGAGAAACATATGAGGAGGTAGGCGTATTACTGGACGAAAAGCATCTGATCGGTAGTCTATCGGAAGTATTTATTCCTGTTTCGAAATTTAAGGTTCAGCCTTTCTTATTTCATCTACCTGAAATTCCTGCCTTCATACCCGATTCTCGTGAAGTAGACGAGATCTTTCATTTTGATTTCGAATTATTATTGACAGATGCAAGCTTGGGGATCAGTGACATTCATCATAAGGGAAACATTCTCATGAAAGAAGTACCCTGTTTTTATTTTCATGAACGCATGATCTGGGGCGCATCGGCCCTTATGCTAAGTGAATTGAAAATGCTTCTTCTCGATCAGAAATGAAAACGTGCGAATCCGAATGCTGCAGAAATACTGTTTGATTCCTTCATAAAGAAGGATAATGCATCATAAGATGATACTCCGAACTCATACATTCCTTCTCTCAATTTGAAGTTAATTCCTACTGGGATATTGTTCTTGTAAATTCCTCCACCAAAATATCCGGCGCTGATCGCCATGAATTTCACCGGTCTGATCTCACCACCAATGGATACAACAGGATTCACGAGACTTCCAGGATTTGAACTGTTGAATGGAGCTACAACATCAATACCTACACTGGCAATATTTCCAATATCCAAACTAGCACCCAAACGTAAATTCGACGCATTTTTCAAGGTATATTGTTCGACTCCTACTAATTCAAAAACACCTCCATCTCTTAGGAATTCATCCACAGATTGCGTTACATCGTAATCTGACAAACCATTCACTGCAAGACTTCCTACAAGTGTATCATTTACTTTGTAGACATTTCTTTTGTATGTAACCTGCCCAATGTTGTTGACAGCAGCTGCAACTTTTAGTTTGTTAAAGAATAAAGCACTTGCAGATAGGTCAAAACCGTAACCATTCCCAACAACGGTAGGTATTGCTCCTGACTGTGAGTAATTCGAAGGATTGAAATTGGCTATTGCTCCATAATCAATATCAAAATTTGGTGTGATCGATGAATACATGTAAAAACCGTCATCTCTTGACTCCATATTGAACATAGCCATCGATTGAATAAATCGTCCACCAATTCCTCCATAAACTGCAAATAAAGAATCCTTACCGAAAATTTTTCTTCCGTATCCGAAATTATAGTATCGGTTCCAAGACAATCTCACTTCGGACCCTCTTGAGATCTGACCGAGATTCAGTGGCGTAGAAATTGTACCTAGGATAACTGCATCCAATGTATCCTGAGAATAATTAGGATTGTTAGCTATTACTGATGTATCTGCACCAAAAACCACTGTGAGAGAATCAAAATAGTCGGCAAGCTTTCCTTTAAACAGAATATTTGTAAGCTCCTCATTCAACTTTGAATACCACGAATAACTTTCTCTAATATTGATAGCTACCCCACCGAACTTTTCGTT
>CALCCB010000047.1 GCA_937899625.1 uncultured Bacteroidota bacterium | reverse complement strand
AAAACTATGAGATCTCAACTTAAAAAACTTGGACTATCAATTGACTGGGATAAAGAAATATCTACTTGTGATGAGCTTTATTACAAGCATCAGCAATCACTTTCGGAGCACCGATGTAACCAAGTCTCCAACCAGTCATAGCCCAAGCTTTTGAAACTCCGTTCACGGTAACTACCTGATCATATACATCACTGAACTGTGCCAAGCTTACGTGCTTACCACTAAAGTTGATGTGCTCATAGATCTCATCAGAGATCACTACAATATTCGGATACTTCACCAGTACATCGGCAAGATCTCTTAATTCTTCTTTCGTGTACACCGAACCTGTTGGGTTACATGGCGTTGAGAAGATCATTAGTTTTGTTTTCGGTGTGATTGCAGCTTCAAGGTCTTTTCCTGTAATCTTGAAATCTTTTTCAATTCCTGCATTGATCACTACCGGAGTACCTTCGGCAACTTTTACGATCTCTAAATAAGAAACCCAATACGGTGCCGGAATGATCACCTCATCTCCTTCATCTACCAGACTCAATACCACATTCGCAATGGATTGCTTCGCTCCAGTTGAAACCACGATCTGATCCTTCGTGTAGTTCAATCCGTTGTCTCTTGAAAATTTCATCGAGATCGCTTCACGTAAATCGTCATAACCCGGTACAGGAGTATACATCGTGAAGTTATTGTTCATCGCTTCGACCGCAGCATCCTTAATAAACTGTGGAGTAAAAAAATCAGGCTCTCCCAAACTAAGAGAGATCACGTCTTTACCTTCTGCCTTTAACTCCCTGCTTTTACGAGACATTGCAATGGTTGCAGATTCCTCCATTGCCTTCAGTCTTTCAGATAATTCGATCATGGATATATACTTCAATAAATGTGTTGCAAAACTAATCAATTCTTGTCTTTGAGAAGGATTTTAAAACGATTAATTCAGCAAGAAATCCATGATGGAATGTGGATAATTGCTTAGACGTTTAACCCTCTTTATTCAACTGAAGCCCTATTTTTGCAATATGTCATCCGACAAATTCATAGATATCAGGAAACTTATCTCAAGTAAGAGTCCTAAACTGGTGAAGTGGATTCCCGGTTTTGTGATCAGTTACCTGAAGAGGATCCTGCACGAAGACGAGATCAATAACTTCCTCGTAAAGAACGTAGATTTGCGCAATCAGGAATTCTGCCAGGGAGTGGTCGACTACTTCGATATCGAGATCTATGGCTATAACCTTCATCACATTCCTAAAACCGGACCGGTGATCATTGTCATGAATCATCCGCTGGGTGGTATGGACGCAATGGCCTTGGTGACTGCTCTTAGAAAACACCGAACTGACTTGAAATTCATAGTCAACGACTTATTGATGAACCTTGAGAATTTGAAAGATCTCTTTGTGGGTGTGAATAAGCATGGTAAGAACGATGGCTCAGTACGTCAGCAGATCTCAGACTTGTTCGGTTCGGAACAGGCAGTGTGCATTTTTCCTGCCGGACTGGTAAGCAGAAAAACAAAAGGGATCATCAAAGATCCGGTCTGGAAAAAGACATTTGTGACCTATGCTCGTAACTATGACAGACTGGTGATTCCCGTTCACATTGAAGGGAGATTGTCCAATTTCTTTTACAGACTCTCAAATTTTCGTAAATTCATAGGAATTAAAGCAAACATTGAAATGCTTTATTTATCGGATGAGATGTTCAGACAACGTGGCAAGAAGATCAACTTTGTTGCCGGAGAACCCTTCTACATTAAGGATCTTCCGGAAATGACAGATCAAGAGACTGCTCAGATCATTAAAGAACGTGTGTATGCACTTCATTCAAATTAGAACATGGAAAAAATTATAGATAGAATTGACCGCGCCCTGATCAAAAAAGAATTGAACCGGGAAAGATACCTACGGGATACTCGAAAAGCTGGCAATGAATTATACGTAGTAGATATCCACAATTCTCCCAATACAGTGATGGAGATCGGAAGACTTCGCGAAGTGACCTTCAGAGCTTCCGGCGGTGGTACCGGAAAACCTTACGACCTGGACGAATACGACACCTCGAAGAACTGCTACCAGCAGCTGATCGTGTGGAGTCCGGAAGACGAGGAGATCATAGGCGGATACCGTTTCATCAAATGCGGAAACGCAGTCAACGAAGAAACGGGAGAAGTTGAGCTATCAACTACCCACTATTTTGATTTTACCGAAGATTTTATTCAAAACTATCTTCCCTACACGATCGAGCTTGGACGCAGCTGGGTGCAACCGGATTTTCAACCACTGGTCAACCACCGTAAGGGATTATTTGCGCTGGATAATATCTGGGATGGATTGGGCGCATTGGTGATCTTTAATCCGGATGTCAAGTACTTCTTCGGTAAAGTAACGATGTATCCGAAGTACAACCCATATTGCAGAGATTTCTTATTGCATTTCATGCACCATTATTTCCCTGACAATGAAAACCTGATGAAGCCCTTTCACCCAATCAAGCAGAGCTACGATTGTGAGGCATTCGACAAAATGCTCGAAGGACTGGACTTCAAAGATGGATTCAGGGTCTTAAATACAGTCGTAAAAGAACATGGCGAATTTATACCGCCTCTTGTAAATATCTACATGAACTTATCACCTACGATGAAGACCTTCGGCACCGCCGTTAACCCTGAATTCGGTGGTGTAGAGGAAACTGGAATTCTCGTTACCATCGCAGATGTCTACGAAGAGAAGAAAGAACGCCACATGAAAATGGAAGAATGAAAAAAAGCCCTTAACGGGCTTTTTCTTTTTTAAATATCTGTCACCAGATTGTGTTTCTCAATGAGCTTTCTGAGATTGATCAGCGCATAGCGCATTCTCCCCAAAGCGGTATTGATCGAAATGTCTTCCAGCTCAGCAATGTCCTTGAAGGACATATCCTGGTACAAACGCATCTTCAGAATTCCCTTTTGAGATTCCGGTAAATGCTCGATCAATGAAACCATCTGATTCTCCAGCTCATCATAAGTCATTTGCTGTTCAACGGTCTTGCCTTCCATCGGTAGGATAGAAAAGATGTTGAAGTCTTCCTTGATTGAAGACGATTCGCTGATCATCTTCATTTTGTTCGATCTTCTGAAATGATCGATCACCAGATTGTGCGCAATACGCATTGCCCACGGCAAGAACTTCCCTTCTTCGTTATAATTTCCCAACTTCAATGTATTGATCACCTTCACGAAGGTTTCCTGGAAAATATCTTCTGCGATTAACTGATCCCTCACCTTCATATAAATGAAACGATAGATCTTTTCTTTATGACGCATCAAAAGCACCTCAAAGGCCTTTTCACTTCCACCGATATATAAACTGACAAGTTCACGGTCATCCAAACGCTGCATAGCCATAGTTTTACCTTTTAGTAGTTTATTTTTTAAAACTTGTTAGGTAAAATTTGCTCTATAGGCGACCGATTATTTAAGATTTTCAAAAGCCAAGATACAACTTATTTTTAAAACTCCAAAAATTTATTCCTTCACTTCAAACCAAGTTCTCCCGCAACTGTTTGTATCTTTGAATGGGAATGAAGAAGCAACAATACATCGAAGTTAAAGGAGCAAGGGTGCACAACCTTAAGAACATGGACGTCAAGATCCCTCACGGGAAACTGACGGTGATCACCGGTTTGTCAGGTTCTGGAAAATCCTCTCTGGCTTTTGATACCTTGTACGCTGAAGGTCAACGTCGGTACATTGAAAGTCTGTCTTCCTATGCACGTCAGTTTCTCGGCAAGCTGAATAAACCGGAAACGGATTATATCAAAGGGATCTCCCCTGCTGTAGCGATCGAACAGAAAGTGATCTCCAGCAATCCAAGAAGTACGGTCGGTACAACTACCGAGATCTACGATTACCTGAAGATCTTCTTCACCAGAGTAGGACAAACCATCTCTCCCATCAGCGGTAATGAAGTAAAGCGACACACCGTTGCTGATGTGGTTGATTTCATTTGTTCCCATTCAGAAGGTAAACGATTCCTTATTTGTTCGCCTCTTCCGGGAATTGCAAAATATGGTACTCAGAAACAACTAGAATTACTTCAACAACAGGGATATACCCGAATCTACCTCAATGGTGAAACGGCCGACATTTCTGAACTGTTGGAATCAGGTGCTTCGCTTCCCGAAGATTATCTATTGATCATCGACAGGATCAGTGTTGCGCAAGATGAAGATATTATCGCCCGTTTCTCGGATTCCATCCAGCTTTCTTTTACTGAAGGTGATGGCGTTTGTCTAATCATTGATCCGGAAACAAAAACGCAGCACGATTTCTCAACCCGTTTTGAGCTAGACGGTATGGAATTTCAGGTTCCTTCTGAATTGTTCTTTACGTTCAACAATCCTTATGGTGCTTGTAAAACCTGTGAAGGTTTCGGTCAAGTAATCGGCATCGATCCCGATCTGGTGATTCCAAACAAAAACCTAAGCGTCTACGAAGGGGCTATTCTTCCCTGGAGAGGTGAAACGATGGGTGAATACCTGAATGAGCTGGTATTCAATGCAAAGAAAATCAACTTTCCGATCCATCGTCCGCTCACAGAGCTTTCGGACGAAGAGTACGAGCTGCTCTGGACAGGAAATCAATACTTCACCGGACTGAACCGATTCTTCAAGTTTGTGGAGAGTCAGACCTACAAGATCCAGTACCGCGTGATGCTTTCTAGATATCGCGGTAAAACCGAATGTCCGGAATGTAAAGGAACCCGCTTGAGAAGCGATGCCAATTATGTGAAAGTAAACGGAAAAACGATCACGGATATCGTTTTAATGCCGATCAATGACGCACATGAGTTCTTTACCAGTCTGGAACTGAATCTTCATCAGCAGGCGATTTCTAAGCGTATCCTTCCGGAGATCGAAAGCCGATTGCGCTTTCTGAAGCAGGTAGGATTAGGATATCTTACGTTGAACAGACCTTCCAGCTCCTTATCCGGAGGAGAATCTCAGCGGATCAATCTGGCAACATCCCTGGGAAGTAGTTTGGTCGGATCCATGTACATCCTTGATGAGCCGTCGATCGGACTGCATCCCAAAGACACGGAACAGCTAATCAATGTATTGAAAGAGCTGAGAGACTTTGGAAATACGGTGATTGTTGTAGAACACGAAGAAGAGATCATGCAAGCCGCAGATGAGATCCTGGATATTGGTCCGGGAGCAGGAGTGTTTGGCGGAAAGCTTGTCTTCCAGGGAAATCACGATCAGCTAATCCATTCAACTGAAAGTCTAACTGCAGAATACCTGACCGGAAAACGATCTATTCCTGTTCCCGCAAAGCGAAGAACGACGAAGGATCAAATCACAGTTACCGGTGCGCGCAAACACAATTTAAAGAACCTTACCGTTTCTATACCACTACACAATCTGGTTTGTGTAACTGGCGTGAGTGGATCAGGAAAATCAACCTTGATCAAAGAGATCGTTTATCCTTCTGTGCGCAGAGAGCTGGGAGAGATCAACGATTCATCTACCGAAGGAAACCTGACCGGTGACCTGAAGATGATCAAAGCGATCGAATTTGTAGATCAGAATCCAATCGGAAAAAGCTCAAGAAGTAATCCGATCACTTACGTGAAAGCCTTTGATGACATTCGCGAATTGTTCTCTCGCCAACCCCTGGCCAAAGCAAGAGGCTACAAACCGGGGTTCTTCTCCTTCAATGTGGAAGGCGGACGCTGTGAAATGTGTGAGGGCGAAGGAGAGATCACGATCGGGATGCAGTTCATGGCTGATGTACACCTGATGTGTGAAACCTGTGGCGGACGGCGATTCAAGCAAGAAACACTGGAGATCGAATACAACGGAAACAGCATAGCTGATATTCTGGAAATGGATATTCTTTCGGCTTACGAGCTGTTCTCCAGAGGAAAAGACAAGCTGGAGCAGAAGATCTCAGAAAAGATCAAACCGCTGATTGACGTTGGCTTAGGTTATTTGGATGTCGGTCAATCGTCCAGCACACTATCAGGTGGTGAAGCACAACGCATCAAGCTGGCAAGCTTCCTGTCCAAGGGACACAACAGCACTCCTACCCTGTTCATCTTTGATGAGCCGACAACCGGTTTGCATTTCCACGATATCGACAAGCTGATCATCGCCTTCAATGAGCTTATCAATAAAGGCCATTCGATCATTGTGATCGAGCATAACATGGAAGTGATCAAGTGCGCTGATCATGTAATTGATCTTGGTCCGGAAGGTGGTAAAAATGGTGGTAATATCTTATTCGCAGGAACACCCGAAGAGCTAGTCAAACAAAAGGACAACGCCACAGGGAAGTATCTGAGGGAAAAGTTAAAGTAACCCAATCCTTTCCAGATTATTACAAAAATAAACGGCCATAGGTATATTCAAAAACTACCGTTTACATACTAAACAAGGTATATAACGCGCACTTTTTTTTCTTATCATTGCGTATATAAACTAGTTATAGGCAACTAAAAACCACTCAGGCTTGGATGTGTTACCAATTTTTGGTACATTTACTGTAATAATTTTTGATTATGGGTAAAAACACATCGATATCATTAGGAGATCATTTTGAAAATTTCATCAATGGTGAGATAAAATCAGGGCGATATGGCTCTGTAAGTGAAGTAATACGCACTGCTCTACGTCTGCTGGAAAGTGAAGAGCGTAAGCTCAATGAATTGCGCAATGCACTCATCGCTGGAGAACAAAGTGGATTCGTGGAAGATTTTGATCCAAAAGAACATTTAAAAGCTCTTCATAAAAAACATAAATGAAAAAGCTTTTTCTGCACATCAGCTCCGAAGCACTTTCGGATTTGGAAGAAATATGGATCTACACACGAAAAAAATGGTCTAAAGAGCAAGCTGACAGGTATTACTCTTTGTTAATTGATGACATCGAGTTTTTACAATCAAATTATCACACGGGTAAATCTGCTGAATACATTCGCCCTGGATATAGAGTTTCATTTGTAAAATCACATATCATTTTCTACAAAATAGTTGATGACCAAAAATTGGAAGTAATCAGGATATTGCACCAAAGCGTGAACATTGATAAATGGTTAAAATAGAATGCCTATAACACGCCCTTAGCGTCAGGCTGAGATCTTTCTTCGTAAGAAAAGAAAATGTAAATTAGTTAGATAATCTTCGTGTTTAAGTTTATGGGCTAAAAACCAGCCCGTACGCCAAGCGCGGAACCGTTATGTGCAATGACAAACGGAACCTTGTTCGGAAATAATTATTGATGGAAAGAAAAGAAGTGCGACACTGGTAAATAATCTTGAAGGACAATGAAAAGAACCACTGGTCATAACAGCACCTGTAAACTTCCACTAAAATTATTTAACTCATTCGATTTTGTATTCGGATTCGGCGCTAGAAAACTCTCTAGATCATTAGGATGACGAGAAATTTAATTATCGAAATGAAAATACATGGGAATTTCTTATTTTAACTGATGAATAAATATTGTACATTGAACTTTAATAGCGAAAAATAATTTTTTCTTAATAGTAAATGCCACATATTTAACATGACATGAAAAGTCATTTTGTTTCTAAAAATCCAAAATACAAGCCCTATACATATGTACGCTAAAATTCTCAATTTTATAAATCAAATAGGGATTCATTCAAATGATGATGATGCCTTAAAAGCTAAAAAGAGATTTGTAGTTTATGAGGCTATTTTGATGAGCATGGGAGGAGTAATGTGGGGTTTTATTTGTCTTTACATTAACAAACCATTCCAATCAACAATTCCTTTTGGTTATATTCTGCTCTCTGCAGCCAACATCTTTTTTTTCCACAAATATCGTTGGTTTGTTTTTACCCAAGGATTTCAAACTGGAATTAGCTTGTTTCTACCGTTTATTTTTCAATGGGTCTTAGGAGGATATTACAGTTCAGGGGGAGTTATGATTTGGTCTTTACTCTCATTAGCTGCATCACTAAGTTATTCTAACTTAAAAACGAGTGTTTATTGGCTTTCCTCTTATGTTTTGTTGATTTTCTTATCCATCTTTTATGATGCACAAATGCAAAAAGCTTTTCCAAGTGAAATCGATCCGACTTTTTCGTTACTCTTAATTTCATTGAATTTATCGGTCGTATCCATCCTAATATTTTTACTGGTTACATTTTTTGTTAATGAGAATAATAAATCCTCCAAGCGAGTAATCGATACTCAAATTAAATTGATACAATCAGAAAAGTTAGCAGCATTAGGTCAGTTATCAGCGGGTATTGCTCATGAAATAAATACTCCTTTGGGATCAATAAAAGCGATGGTACTTGAATCCAAATTGAATTTCCAAAATCTACTTTCTTGTTCTCATTTTTTTTACAGCGACTTCAGCAAGGAAGAACAAACTCAATTTGAGGATTTTGTGCGCAATCATCAACTAAAAAATGGCTTTTTATCGACAAAAGAGGAGAGGCAAATTAAACGACAGTTAATCATTCAACTGAGTGAAAAGGGAATCAAAAATTCTGATCTGATTGCTTCCGATTTAATTTCAATTGATGTGTTTAATTTACCTACTTTTGTTCAAAATTTTTCATCGGATAAATTGCAAAAAACACTCGATTTTCTTGTTTTGTTATATATCAGTGAAAAGAAAAATCAAATAGTCTATAACTCTGTGGAGAAGGCATCACGTATAGTTAAATCGTTAAAAATGTATCTCCACGAAGCCAAAACTCAAAAGCCACAAATTTTCAACTTAAGAGAATCAATTGAAATGGTTCTAACGATATACGATAATCAAATTAAAAATTCTGTAGCAATACAACTCAATGTGGAACCGAATATTGAAATAGAAGGATTTATCGATGAAATGAGTCAAGTTTGGACCAATTTAATTGTTAACGCTTGTCAAGCAATGGATTTTATAGGTGAACTTGAAATTAGTGCTTTTGAAGAAGAGCAATTTGTAAAGATCGCTATTAGAGATACAGGAGTCGGTATATCTGAAGAGGTGGGTAATGATATTTTCAATCCTTTTTACACATCTAAAAAAATTGGAGAAGGAACTGGCCTAGGGTTAGATATTGCAAAAAAGATTATAGATAAACATAAGGGTAAAATAAGCTTCTCAAGTAAAATTGGAGAAGGAACAACATTTTTTGTTTGTTTACCGATAAAACAAAATCCATTATGAAAGAAGCAATAATTTGCGTTGACGATGAGAGATCTTTGCTGTTTAGCTTACAACATCAAATTTCTGCTGAATTGAGTGATATTCTCATAGAATGCGCTGAAAGTGGAGAAGAAGCTATTGAATTATTAAAAGAATTGCAATCTATGGAGATTGATGTTCGATTTATAATAACCGACCAAATGATGCCGGGCATAAAAGGAAATGAGATAATTGAAATAATCCAGAAATTAAACCCGGAAATTACTTGTATTCTTCTAACCGGATATACACAATTAGAAACAATTAAGGAACTAGAACAAAGCCAAAAAGTGAAAATAATTTCTAAACCTTGGGAAAAAGGTGAACTATTGTCGATTTTACTTGATCGAACTGCATAACTCCTTATGATTTATTGATAAAAATCAATAATGATGACTTTTTAATGGCAATATCCACTTAATTAATTACTTCTCCTCCAGCCTGGCAACAATTGCCGAAACGGTCGCATCGCTCGTCACGTTGATTGTGGTACGACACATATCCAGGATACGATCTACAGGAAGAACCAATGCCACCCACAACGGGTTGAGTCCAACGGAAGACAACACGATCATCAGCATGATCAATCCGGCAGAAGGCACTGC
>CALCCB010000046.1 GCA_937899625.1 uncultured Bacteroidota bacterium | reverse complement strand
GTTCCGTCACTCGATCCAATACAGCTTACTCCAAATCCTGTATAGCTGCTTGTTGTTGCTGCCGTTAAAGTAACATCTGTTGGTGATGTGATCGTTACTGTTGATGTTTCTGTACAACCGTTCGCATCGGTTACTGTCACCTGGTAATTTCCAGCCGCAAGACCCGTTGGGTTCTGTGCCGTTGATACAACTCCTGCTGGTGGCACCAAGGTCCATGAATACGCAAATCCTCCTGCTCCTCCTCCTGGTGTGCTGCTCACTGCTCCGTCCGTAGACCCCAAACAGCTCACTCCAAATCCTGTGTAGTTCGAAGTCATTGCAGATGTCAAGGTAACATCCGTAGGCTCTGTAATTATTGTTGTTGCTGTTTCTGTACAGCCGTTCGCGTCGGTTACTGTTACTATATATGTTCCAGCAGGTAGACCCGCTCCGTTCTGTGATGTTTGAACAGGTGATGAGTTCCAGCTGTAAGTAAAACTTCCAGCACCTCCACCTGGTGTTGACGATGTTGTTCCGTCACTCGATCCAATACAGCTTACTCCAAATCCTGTATAGCTGCTTGTTGTTGCTGCCGTTAAAGTAACATCCGTTGGTTGAGTAATAATTGTTGTTGCCGTCTCAGTACATCCGTTCGCATCAGTTACTGTTACTGTATACGTTCCGGCAGTTAGACCTGCTCCATTCTGAGATGTTTGAACAGGTGATGAGTTCCAGCTATATGTAAATCCACCTGCTCCTCCTCCTGGAGTCGAAGATGTTGTTCCATTCGTTGATCCAAAACAGCTTACTCCAAAACCACTAAAATTACTGGTTGTTCCCGCAGTAAGGGTCACATCCGTTGGAGTGGTAATGGAAATTGTCGACGTTTCAGTACAGCCATTTGCATCGGTTACCGTTACCTGGTAATCTCCAGCAGCAAGACCAGATGGGTTCTGAGCCGTTGATACAACTCCTGCTGGTGGCACCAAGGTCCATGAATACGCAAATCCTCCTGTTCCTCCTCCTGGTGTGCTGCTCACTGCCCCGTCCGCAGATCCCAAACAGCTCACTCCAAAGCCTGTGTAGTTCGAAGTCATTGCAGATGTCAAGGTAACGTCTGTAGGTTGCGTGACCGTCGTTGTCGCAGTCGCTGTACAACCGTTAGCATCCGTTACAGTAACAATATAAGTTCCAGCAGGCAAGCCTGTAGCATTTTGTGTCGTTTGTGCTGGGGTAGAGTTCCAACTATAAGAATATGGTGCTGTACCTCCAGTAGGTGTTGATCCTGTTGTTCCATTTGAAGAACCAAAACAGCTCACGCCAAAACCATTAAAATTACTGGTTGTGCTCGCAGTTGTTGAAAGAACCGTAGGTTGGGTTATACTGGCAGAAGTTGTTCCAGTACAACCGTTAACGTCCGTAACCGTAATGGTATAGCTACCTACTGCTAAACCGGAAATGTCCTGAGTAGTCGGACCATTAGACCAAGAATAACCAGACGTAGCATAAGATGGACTGCCAAGTGTTTCGGTTAAGTCAATTGATCCGTTCGTTAACCCATTACAGGTTATGTTGGTCGGCACAGCATTCAGTGCTGTTGTAAATTGCGTAAGATTAACGTTAAATGTTGCCGGAATAAAAGGACAGCCAAGCGTATTCGTAGGAGTAAGCGTTAGTGTAACCGTTCCTGTAGTACCTGCATTCGGTATAAAAGTAGATGCAGTTCCAGGGGCTACCCCTGAAGCAACATTCGCATTCGAAAAAGTTCCTGGAACTGACGCGGTCCACACCCCTTGATTCGTCTCTGAAACATATCCCTGTAAGTTTATCGTAGGGGTAGGCGTGTAACAAACACTAACTGCGGGCGATGTAATAAACGCCTCTATATCCGTGTCGTAATTATAAATAACCATCTGATCTGTTGCAGTAGCACAACCGTTCGCATCTGTTATTGTAAGGGTATATGTTCCTATCAATGATAAGTTCACAGTTTGGGTTGTATTGGAAGAAACAATCGTGTTGTTATAACCTGTTGCGGCACCGGAGACCCCTTGCCAATTATACGTGAAAGGAGGGGTGCCACCAATAGCCGTAGCTGTAGAGGCAACAGTTGTTCCTGGAGCTGCTCCAGCACAAATTGCTATATCGGGTCCTGCATTAGCAAATAGATCAGGGTAAATAGTAATTGTCGTTTGATCACACCATAAAACAGGGGGGGTATTCGAACACACAGAACCAAGTAATGGATATCCACAAACCTGATAAGTAACTACACTCGGGCTTCCCAAAATAGGCGTTACAACCACATCTTCCACTCCAGTCGTTAAATTTCCTCCATTTGTAGTTGATGCATATGGAACACCTGAAATACCATTCGCTGACCCTCCTGATAAAAGATTATTCCATGCACCTGTAGCTCCGGGAGATATAGAGGTCCAAACCACACCAGCAGGGTTTAACCCAGCCACACTTAGATCAATAAAACAACCCTCAGTAACACCTAAATCTCCTGTTCCGGTTGGTGTTGGATAAGAAACTACATCAAGATAATAGTCATTCGCGAGACCCGTACGACAAATCATAAACTCATGAGGCCCTACTCCGTCTACACAAATAATCTCCCCTAAACCATAAGAGGTTCCTACACCTCCTGAACATGGTTGATAGATCGTCAAGGATCCAGATGGGCCGCTTATGAAATTAAACGATATACCCTCACTATCCGGGTTAAGATAAAGCTCCATCAAATAACAATTGTTATTCGCTGGTAAACCACAACATTCTCCTTGGTTTCCTACAAATTGAAGTACAGCGGTGGATGCAGTATCAGGATTAGAAGAATAATCAAAGTAAAAAAATTCCAATCCATTGTCATCTGAAAAATCACACCCCCCGAATTGATTGATTTGATCGGGAACATTTCCAGGGCAATTCACTGGAGCTGTAAATAAGTTGTTTACTGTTAAATTACATCCTGGATTCGAGGAAAAGGATGCTGAAACATTCACAGGTAAACCGTTCGTTGGCAAGTTTTGAAGAACCACTGTTTGAGGGCTTCCTGTAATGGCAAATGGTTGACCATTTACGTTTAGTGTGGTACTTCCCCCGCCTGGTGGGTTGTTGTAAGTAACAATGATCTCTTGAGAATAAAGGTTAGATCCTGTGACACAATATGGGGTTGAGACTGTTGTGATTGAGGTTATTGCACATTGGGAATACACCAAATTCACAACACTCAAGGAAATAAAAAGAATAACAATTTTCAAGTATTTGAACATCGTAGCAGTGGGCCTAAGTTATAATATGAACGAAAATACATATTCAAAACGAGACTATCAACGAGTGGTTGCCTTTATCAACAAATATTAATACTAACTTTTTACTTATCAATTTCTAATGAGAATATAAAAGTTCATCGAAACAGCAACTGACAACCATATCAAATACGGTAAAAGTGTTATGATAAAAACACGCCGAGCGTTGGCAAAATTGAAATGAATTACGAGTAAAAGAAAGATCAAAATCAATAAAATGATTAGTCCAAAAAGAGACAGATGAAAATTAAAAAAAATCAGATTCCAGCTTACATTGAAAACCCATTGAACACTGAACAACAGTGTCAGTAATTGTAATTTTTTACCCGAATAACGGACCGATAATTCACTCATGTAGATACTAAAGCAAATCATGATAATTGTCCAAGCGACCCCAAACATCCATCCTGGTGGAGTCCATGGAGCCTTGTCTAACGATTGATACCATTCATTTTCGGCAGGACTTCCACCCATAAGAAGGGCTCCGATATACAGAGCCCCGAAATTTAAAACTAAAAAAGTGAGTAATCTTATCATTTCTGGATTGCCAGTTTAAATGTCCTTTGTTGACCCATTCCTGAGCTAACAACTAACCAATATACCCCATTCTCCAGTTCGCTTACATTCAAATCCGTTCCGCTTGAGATCTTTTCAAATTTAATTCTTACTCTTCCTGAAAGATCTATTAATTCCGCGTCAACTTCCTCTTCTGAAGCAAACTCCAGGTTCACAATATTAACGGCTGGATTTGGATAAAGGTTGAAAGAATAATCCATTATTTCATTTTCTCCCAATGAAGTACAAGCTGTCCATTCAGTGTTTGTTGTACAATCAGCAAGTGTATACAATGTTGCTGTTTGGACTGGCGCGTTTTCTGCTTGAAGCGGCGTGTTTGTACATCCTAATTGGTCTATAAGGAAGTCGCGAACAAAATTCACAGTGGTATCCATGTATTGCGCTGAGCTCGCATGAGGAACGTGTCCTGCACCATAAAAAGTATAGAATGGATTTTGAACGCCTATTTGATTCGCTCTTTCGTACAACATACGGCTTCCATCCAAATACATCAGAGGAACTCCAGGATTCACAATCTGGCGATTGTATCCAACCGTACCGTCGTTGGTTCCATGAAGGGATACAAATGGAACGTCACCTGCTTCCAGCCACTTATAACGAGCCAATGCCCCACAAAGATTGATCACCCCTTTAACCTCGGTGCCATAACAAGGATTCCCTGAAATCCCTTCAGTTCCCCCCTGCTGATCAAGGTATGTTTGTCCCAAATAATCAGCAAGTTCACAAGTTCTATCCAAATATGCATAATGTAATGCTGTGATAGCGCCCGCCGAAGAACCTCCGATAAAGATGTTATTCGTATCTACTTTATATGTATTTGTTCCATCAGCCTGATCCTTATAGAAATATCTGACCGCAGCCTTAAGATCGTGCACCGCACGAAGAACGGCCTTCACAGAGTTTGCTGAGTCGATTGGGAAAAAGCCAGTTCTGTAATCAATGGATGCACATGCATACCCCATCTTGGCAAACTGATTGGATAAAGAAACCATGTCTCCATCTGTTTTTGTTCCACCAAGGAAACTTCCTCCGTGGACCCAAATGATCAGTGGTCTAAGTGGTTCAACATCTCCTGTTGGCTCATAAAAATCAAGCTTCAAGATCTTTGTTGATCCGTTAAAATTCAGGTTGGCTCCATAAACAATGTCGCTTGTGGTAGTCACGTTGCTGAACATTTCCTGAGCATATCTACCTGTAGCACATGGTTCCTGGGCTGACGCCGTAAAAACCAGACTGAACATAGCAAAAGAAAAAAGTGCTTTTTTAATCATGTTTATTGTTTTAGCGGGTTATTAAAGTTGAAATTATGGGAAAACTATCCCTTTGTATTTAATTGGATCTGCGTAAGGGATCCTTGCATTATACTTTTGATTTATTGCTCGAATATATTCATTTGCTAAAAGCGCATTTCCTCTTGGATTTAAGCGCAAACCATCAAGTGAGTAGGCTCCTCCTGAAACAAATTGAGCGTTTAAGGATACTCCGTTGTATACCATTCCGGCGCTAAAAGACTTATAGAAATAATCTTCTCGAACCACTGCAAAACCTTTCGAATTTGCCATGTTTACTAATGATTCGTTGTATCCCTCAACTGCTGTTCTGATCTCTTGTTGTTCATCCAGTGTTAAAATGAATTCATCTCTTAGCGGGAACACTGAGCCCATTTTATAACACTTAACGCTATCCAGCGGCACATTTAATAATAACAATTCACCCGGAACCATTTGTCTTACGCCAAAAACCCCTGCATTTGGATCTTCGATCATAAAGGCATTTTTACCAACCACAAAATTGATCCCGATCGGATTATAGATCTGATTCAGTGACTCCGCGCTTTCAGCATCGAGATCAAGACCATCATATGGAATCGTCGTAAAATAAGGCATGGTCATCACGTCTGGAATTGTAGCGACGACTGCTTTTGCTCCTTTGCTTTCCACAAGATCCATTAATTCTTGAATACTTCCGGTAAATCCAGATCCAGCTGATCCATTTACAGGAGCAAGGCTGCCCGCAGAGGCTCCTTTTCTGGCATACTCCAACACCTCATCAACACCTACTTGTATCGAGCAGAAAGTCATATTCGTTGCTGATAGGTCCGTTAATATGGAAGAGGATGAAGAGGATGCCATTCGTGCAAAAAACGGATTGTGTGTTCCATTCATGGGATCTCCGTATGAAGCATCATTCAATTTCAGAGAAGACAAGAATGGAATCCCAAAGTTTCTATTGGTCGACGAATAAATGTTATTTAACACTGTTGCGTCTCCGGTAGGCCCAGTTCTGACGGGCGACAAAGAGGTGGTACCATTACAGTCGGTTTTAAACCCAAGCTCTAAAACCGAGGCGCCTGTCAGGCTCCATCCAATACTCGACGATGCAACAGATGGGTGAACCATTGGTGACCCCCCGACCATTTCAAATTGGGAGCCTAAGATGGCAGCCAAAGAATTTTGTTGGCCCTCATAAGTCAGCGCGTCGTGCATGTAACCCCCCGTTGAAGACCCACCAATCGCAACGTAAGCAGCCATGTTTGCTTCTCCTGAATTCCAGTCCGATTCTATTTTCTTTGGTTTGCAGGAATACGTTACTGCAAGTGCGCTAAAAACAATTATCCAGTTTGTTCTCATGTTAAAACTTGTAACGAAGTGCAAATCCCGGGGCCACGACATTTGTCGTGTATTTACCGGTAAGGTTAGTTTCTAAATTGTGATCCCATCTCTCAACATGGGTATATAGTAAAGAAAGGTCTATATCGAAATGCTCATGAAGATTCAATGAAAGACCGCCCGTATAACTTATCCTGTCGGCATCCGGAGTTTCAGGAGTAACATACCCGTTTTGAACAGGAGTCATCCCGTACGCCAAACCCAATCTCACAGAGAGCAGATCGCTTACCTTGTATTGACCTCCCAAACGAAAAGCAAAAGTGTTTTCGTAGTTTCTTGCAGACCTTGTATCCTCAAGTGACTCTGTATTGTTTACATAATCAAAGGCAAGCGTATCGTAGGCGCTCCAACCGATGTAATTGATGTCGGCAGCAATTGATAAATTCTCGTTTGTCATGAATGCAGCACCCAAAGTGATCACTTGTGGTAATGGTAGCTCTGAGGAAAAACTTCCATTTGGAAAATTGGGTGCCAAGGCTTCAGGCACCGTAAATTCGGCTGTGCCATCAGCAACTCCCATGGTTACCTTGGATCGGTATGTTAATCCAAAACTTAGTATTTCACTTGCTTTGAAATACACCCCAGCGTTTACCCCCATACCACTCGCTGACGCTGAAAGTTCCGCATGAGAATACTCTCCATTTTGATCAATGACCGGAATATCTTTTTGAAGATTCACCTTTCCAATGCAATAAACAAATCCGGCACCTATACCCAATTTGTCGTTGAGCTGATACGAAATCGTAGGTTGTACAAAAATGGACATCAGCTCCAGTCTTGTCAAGGCAAATCTCCCTACCCAACCATCTTCGTATTGAATGGTGCTTCCAAAAGGAGTATAGATCCCTATTCCATATGAAAGCGCTTCGACTTTTTTGTTTCTAAGCAGTGCGTATACTGAAAAGGGTTTTCCCATTGGGGAGTTTGTTCTCCCTGTAACACCCGTGCTGTCTTCTTCAAATAAAGTGTTGCCAAAAACAGGAGTCATGGCTATTTCAATAGATCCTTTTTCTAAAAAAGAAGCCGCACCCGGATTAAAGAATACAGTACTCGCATCCTGCGGAAGGGCGGTGCCTGCACTTGCCATACCTTGTTGTTTCTGTCCCTGGAAATTTACCTGATAACCCTGGGAAAATGAGGTTGTACATATTCCTGATGTTAGGAACATTAAAAAGATCTTTTTCAATTGAGTAGCGTTCATGTCTGTTGAATAGCAACTTGCGCAACGAAAGATACTCATTTTCCAACAACCTCCAAATGTTGCCCACTACAACTTGAGGCCATCTTCCCTCTTTTTATTACGCTTTTCTTTAAGCCAGTTATTGAGATAAAAACATCCGACCGCGCTTCCCGATCCGATCAATGCACCAAAGAAAACATCCGAAGGATAGTGGACCCCTAGGTGCATTCTGGAATAACCCACTGCTCCCGCCCAAAGATGAGCTGGAACGATAACATACCATTTAGGAACAGCAAGACTTAAAGATGTAGCAGTGCTGAAAGCCATCGATGTATGTCCCGATGGAAATGAAGGGCTTCCAGCAGGTGAAAGCTTCACAATATCCGGATAAGTAACAAAAGGCCTGTCTCTTTTAATACTATACTTCAAGCCCGTTGTTATTATGGATGACACCACTAAAGAACCTCCTATGTATAGCCCTTTATTGATCAACGTGCTGTCTTTTTTTATTAATCCAGCAATTAGAAAGCCACTCGGAACCGCTAAGCTTACCGGTGAATCAGAATTAGTAATCACAATAAAGGCCTGGTCCAGTTTTGTGTTTCTGTCAACATTGATTTTTCTGAGAAAAACAATATCCATGTTTTGTGCCATCAGATTTGTGGCTAGTACAAGGATAAAGATCAATTGAACGTACTTAATCATTTACTTCCCAATACAAAACTTACTGAAGATATTACCAAGAAGGTCATCCGTAGAAATATCTCCGGTTATCGAACCCAAATGAAACATCGCTTGACGTATATCCATCGCCACAAAATCGCCGGTTACTCCGCTGACCAAACCGTTCTGCGCTTTTATTAAAGCATCTCTGGTGCGCAGCAATGCCTCGTAATGACGAGAGTTATTGACAATGATGTCCTGATCTAGATCTCGATCACCGACCACCAGTTCAACGATCCTCTTTTTCAAAGTATCAATATTGGAGCCCTCTTTTGCGCTAATTACTAAAACATCTTCACTTGCCTCGTCTTTCGAAAGGTCAATTTTGTTTCCGACGATCAACACTTTTTTGTCTGGGAATTCATTTCTGATTTCCTCTGCCCAGCTTTTTACTCTCGCCAGATCATTTTCAACAGAAAGATCAGACATACACAATACGACGGATGACTGAACAATCTTTTCCTTTGATCTTTGGATCCCCAGCGCTTCAATTTCTTCCGCATTATCTCTGATCCCTGCAGTGTCGATCAGCCGAAATAGTACACCTTCAATATTGATGGTTTCCTCAATAACATCTCTTGTGGTTCCAGCAATATTAGACACTATTGCTCTGTCTTCTCCCAACAAATTATTCAATAAGGTACTTTTTCCGGTATTCGGTGCTCCAACAATTGCAACCGGAACCCCTTTCTTTATCGCGTTCCCAAGCTCAAATGAATTCGCCAGTGTCGTTATGTAGTTAATTACCTCATCAACGAGGTTCTTAAGCTCAGTTCGATCGGCAAATTCTACATCTTCTTCTGCAAAATCCAGTTCAAGCTCCACCATCGATGCGAAGTGAATTAGTTTTTCCCTTAATTCCTTCAATTTATTCGAAAATCCACCGCGCAGCTGTTTGAGGGCGATGTTGTGAGAGGCCTTTGATTCTGAAGCAATCAGGTCAGCAACGGCTTCAGCCTGAGAAAGATCAAGTTTCCCATTCATAAATGCCCGCATGGTAAATTCCCCGGAGTTTGCTACACGGGCACCACTTCTAAGGACCATAGAAAGGATTTCTTTTTGAATGAATGGAGATGCATGACAAGAGATCTCTACACTCTCCTCACCCGTAAAGCTTTTCCCTTCGTGAAAAACAGAAATTAAAACCTCATCAATAAGTTCCTTTCTTTCATTTTTTAACGTTCCAAAATGAAGGGTGTGACTTTGGGCTTCAGTTAAATTTCCTGAAAAAAGTTGATCGACCAGCTCTATTGAACCCTTACCCGAAGCTCTTATTACAGCAATTGCTCCGGTTCCATTAGGAGTAGCAATTGCACAAATTATATCAGCCGTGTTTTGCAATTATTCTTTGCGATTAATTT
>CALCCB010000045.1 GCA_937899625.1 uncultured Bacteroidota bacterium | reverse complement strand
GGGGGAGGGGGGGGGAACGACCATGTTGACTACCAAATTTTTTATTCACGTCAAAATCGAGTGGACCTGTTTGATTTACTCTGTCAGTTATGTCGCATTCGACATCGACGTCGTCAATTCGCGAGGGGAAGGGTGGGACGACGGGATTATCGCCGCGACTCCCGCCGAATTCGTTTTCTTTGTTCTGTGTTTCCTCACAATGTTTCTTTCAATTATATTATCTATCTTTTTCAGTCCCCTATATGTTCTACTACCTGAAGTCATTACACCAAGATATTGCTTGTTGGACTTTGTCATTGTTTTGTATTCGGTCACTTTTTTTCAAGATTCACTTTCCTCTCAGAGTTATTGAAATCGAGAACGCTACCGCCCAGGCAAGAAACCCGCATTAGCCATAATCACCTTTCTTAAGAGTCAACTGATTCCAATTCAAATTGGTCTTTGACACGAGAGCCAGATTTCTGTGAAACTGTCCTCAACTCAGACTGGTGATTCGCTATTGTGCTTGGTTCCTTTTCCTAGGGACTTCGATTGACTCTTAACTGGTCATCGACGTTTGGTTAGAGTAATTTCGACTCATTATTTCTGCAGCAAGGCAATCAATTAGACTTTGTACAATTGCATTTGAGTTGATAGTAACCTTAAGAGTGCCACTCGAAAGGACTGTCACGGCAATTTGACAGGTTTATTTTGATAAGCAGTGAGTTTTCAAAATTGATGACTATGGCAAACTCTGGCAAACTTCCTCGTGGCAAGGATCTCAGGCGATTGCGCCCACAGCAGAGCAAGAAAGGTTTGACTTCTGCGAAAAAATCTTCATCCCAAGAAATAACTTCAAAAAAAAATCCCAAGAACGCTGGTTTTCTGACCAGTGATTATGAAGATAACAGGGATTCACCTTCAAGATCTTCATCGAAATCATCATCATCATCAGGTTCATCTACTAATTCTTCATCAGAGGAATCTGGGTCATCTGACGAATCTGGGTCATCTGACGAAGAATCAGAAGATGTAAATCCCTATACAACCTTCAACGACACTCTGGGGATTTTCTGTGATTGGCATTCAGTGCATTGTCTCCGCACTGATCCAGGATACGAAAATCTTGAATTAAAACGATGTCAACATCCTGGTGGCACGTGCCAAAAATTAGTTCATCATATTTGCGCAGTAAATTGGGGACAGAATGAAGGTGTTCCAGATGACATTGGAAACACATGCAGGGAGCACACCCCCGCTTACATTGCCAACTCAAGACAAGTTCACCCTCAGTCAGAAGCATCCGAAAGTGGTTCCAATCATTCAGATGACAACTCGCTTGAAAACCAAAATGAAAAGAGAAATGTGTTAGAAGATACAGATGACGAATCGCCCAATACGAAGAATTATTCCAAGTCTCGTCTAACATCTAGGGGACCGACACTTCCAACTCGCGCTGCGAGAAAAAGTCAAGATTCAGACCCTCCTACAAATGCCCGAAGTGGATCAACCTTATCTAGAGGAGTCAACAACCGTTCCGCCCAGACAATCTTTCATTCCATATTTACAAGCTTTCAACGACACATTGGTTTCCAAGACGATGTTTTTTTGCAAGCACGGTATGCAATTGAGAATACCACAATTGAAAAAGTTCCCGCTAAACTTCGCAACAATCACATCGTTCAACGTAATTTGGAGGTATCATCATGGACTAAACCTGTCAAAGCCAAGAATGAAGTCGGACATTATGATGATAATATGGGGGAAGATTCCCTTTCATCTCAATCAACATATGCACACAACATCGAAGGGGACGACTACTTGCGAAATCTTTCTCCTGTTTCAAGTTTCCTGGCAACACAAGCAGTTACTGACAGAAAAGAACTGAGATCTGTGTACACATCACTATTCAAGGCAGTACATGATTTTCGTGTTAAGAAGAAGGACGAGTCTTTTTTAAGAGGATTGAACGACACGAATAAATTTGTTGATACCTTAATTGTGGAACTGCCGGCTTCTACAGTTGTCAATCGTCATGATGATATTGAATTTTATGAATGGGCACAAGCATATAAATCCCATGCAATTTGGAGTTGTCATGACATATACAAATCACCCCTCCTTGTCAGTGCTCTAAAAAAAATCATCAATAAGTCGTCAAACTGCAAGACCGCTGCAAATCTTCTATCTGATACTGATAAAAACAAGCAATATCACTTCCTTGGTTTTGTTGCTTCACATGTTAAGGGACAGAATGTACTAGTTGGCTTCCACCCAACATCCTTCGTAATATATTACTTCGATCGCCAATTTGGGAACACTGTTGTAGTGTGCACGATGACGTCCCGCCATCACATCTTGTCAAATATGCAAGACAGGCTGTTGCAGTTAGTACAAATTTTTCAATATGTACACTTTAAGAATGAGGTCTTCTTCAACATGATCATCACAAATGAATGTGTTCCAGGTGTGACTTTGAACTATGACTCGCAACTTGCATATGAATCGTTGGGTTTTGACACCAACAGTTTAACCCAGGATTTCAGAAGAACAGAAACCTTTGGCATCAAGAGTGAAAATCCTATTCCCATCGTGCAATATGGAGATCGTTACACCTGGGCTAAATATGGTTATCATGTTTTACCTCCAGACACTCAACGCAGCTGTAGGATTGGAGAATTAAAAGGCTACCGTCATGGAATTCGATGCTTGCTTAGGGCTGATCTTTACCAAATGAATCATTTTCAACTTGAGATTCATACTGAATCTGAATTGCTTGAACTGTTGAAATCAAACATTCCCGAAGACACACCCCTTGAAAACAGAGGAGCTCAGTTTGATTTATTATTTTCAAATGATGAGAACAAGACCAAGACACTGTTCAAGCACTTACAGGACATTGCAACTGAAGCTACTGTCATTCCGTTATCTATTTTCACCAATTTCTTTAACCAAAGATATCCAAAGCATAGATATCTGGAATCGACCCTCGAATTGTTGCAGCAATTCTACTTGTGTGTAGAGGAAGCAACCGACGATAAACATAACATGTTCCCTGGGGAAAAATACTTAACCAGCTTAAAATGCATCCGATGCAATGCACGGGTAACGTCCGGTAATAGCGGGATTGTTGATACTCTTCTTCAAGCTCCTACAGCAATCTTACGTCATTTGCATATACTACAACTACATGCAGAAGAGAATGATGGTGATATGGCACCTTTTGAATCGTTACCGCTAATGTTCACAACTTCAGACAATTATCTGCAATCCAAAAAATCCTTCCAAGAAGAAGTTGGTTTCGATCGTCGAAGTCTTCTTCATTCGGTATTTTGTACGACCATACGTGACGAAGAATTCAAGTTTTGTGAAGCTGTGAAGGTTGATGTCTCCAATACGTCAAATAAAAAAAAACACCAGGAAGCAGTTATTCATTCCATGTCTCTTGTCAAAGTACTTTTTGAAGATTTCGGACTTTCTCGCTCCTGTAGAATTCCAGATGACTCTCAATCTGACAACTATGCGTTGGATTTGAACGCTAGTCTCTTCAACAAGTCCAAGGAGTTGAGTGATGGTTATGAGTTCGAAAAATATAGTGGACGTGATTCTTCTATGAATGAGGATGAAGTTTTATTTTTCGATATAAAAGAGTCTTGGTGTCTCTTTTTACATCGATCAGTACACAAATCGAAATTGGCACTTTTGAACTCGGTAGCCAACATCATCTACCGCGATGGTACTGGCGTTACGAAGAAATTGTTATCACTTTTGGGTTATGATGATTTATCTTGTGACGTTATGTTGAATTATTTTCAATGGAGAAAGAGTCAACGTTCAATTCAAAGCCTAGTCGGTAAACAGTTGATCTTTACCATCAAATGTGATGGTAAAGATTACGATGTCATTAGTGCTCCTTATCGTCCTTGGCAATACAACATGGGAGAAATATCGAATATTGCCTCCATATATGATAAAAAAGGAAAAGGTTGGGAAAGAATTAACAGAAGGAGATTTTTTTGACGGGAGATTCTAGAGAAGACAATGCCATTCAACCTCTTATGACATCGTCGCATCAGTTTGAAGAGAATCTAATTCTACTTGAAACACTTGCCGAAATCAAAAGGACAGACACCGGAAAGAAAACTCATAAATTTCGTATGAGATGTTTCTTCAAAAATTATGAGAGGGGGAACAATGCCATACGTCTAAGACACAAACAGTTCTTTCGAGATGTTGTTAATCATCATTACGAGTTTTCACCCTCAAATGAATTAATTGAAACGTTGGACTATGATTTTGTCAAAAATCTTAAGAGTGGTACCTGGAACAAGTTGCCAAGGGATTGGTTATTGCACATTAAAAAGAAAATACAAACCGCAATGGAAAGTTCCATTAAATCAATCAAACTCGTTCGGATCTTAGGTATTCCCAACGTCTTGCCGGGAAATGACAGGGTGATGAAACCACCAATGGAACGTCGATTTATCTACGACATATACATGGAGAGAACAAATTTTCATGTTTACTATGCACAGATTTCTGATATCATTGGCGAGGAACCATGGATCCGATCTGAAGTGAATTGTCTTTGCAATGTTGCTAGTGAACGGAAGGTTCTGTTGACATTAGGCGCAAAGAAAAAAGAAACACCTACAGAGACTATCACCCTTCCAACATCATCATCTGAAAGTGTAAAAAAAATCAACGGACCAACGTTTTGGAATGTAAAGTCAACGCACATATCCCGTGGGGACCGCGTACTAGTTACCAATCATGGTAATTTATTTCCAACGGCAGTTGTAAAAAAAATCAATTACGAAAAAAACACAGCACAAATCAAATGGGATACATCACGGACTCTAACAAATGTTAGCATTTGTGATTTACGCCTTCATTTTGACGATGACAATTCGAAGAGGAAGAGGAAGCAAACGGACTTTTTACACAATCAGCACAATGTGAAAAAGAAAAAACCAAGTAGTGTCAACTCTGATGTGATATGCGTTGAAGATGATGATGGTAGCATTGTGACACATAAAATGCCATTTTACTCTTCTGAAAATGCTTCAAAGCTGTGTGCGGAGGGTGCGTTGAAAAATTTGCTTCATATGTTAAAGATGGAAAAAAGGGATATTGACTTATTCTGGGGACTTGCCACATCACCTTTGGCAGTAATTTCAGATACACTGAAATCGAACATACCCAAGGCAGTGTGCAATCAAGTGCAAACCGTTAACGCAATCGAAAAGTGCTTATGGATTTTGCGTAAACGTTTCAAATTTACTTCAACAAAAAGATTGAAGGTAACATCATTGACAACAGTTCAAGCCACACTGTTATTTCTTGAACAATGCCGTTTCCCGGTTATTATATCCGTCACAAGTCGAGGAGCACTGTACGAACATGTTGTTGTCGTATGGAACGGTGACTTATTGGATTATGAGTCGGAATATATCTGTAAATTGAGTGAGGATTCATTGCAACAGATTTGCGGCAACAACACAAGTTTCCGTGGTGTCACTGATGGCTATGGAATTTTTCCATCAAAAGACGTGAAAAATAACTGTCCAGATATTCTTGATTGGGGTACGACATCATATTTTGACAAAAACTCAAAACTACGAAGGTATTTTGTTAGAAATTAAATTGTATTAAACTTTTATGTGCTTGCCAAAATAGGCACTCCAGTTTCTTTTAGGAAGCACGACAAGGAAGCGATTATTATTTTCTTCATCAACAGGAATGGAACACAATGGATGAACAATTGATTCGATTGGTACCACAACAAATGACACGTCGAATTGACATCCTATGGTTATGGGAATTATGAGGTGTTTGATTAAATCATCCCAGCAAAGATGTTTGTTTGCGCATTGAATGACTGCTTCGTCATTGCCATTAATATTGATAAATCCCAAGATTTTGGAAGGATACATCTTCTCAATGTAACTATTATTTCCATCTGACTCAACAAATTGTACCAAAGCCCAATCATACCACTCACGTCCTTGATATGAGGGGTGACAGTAAAATATATTTCTTTCACGTGTGTCTGGATTTGTTATGATTGCTCGAGTATATCCAGTCACTTTTGAAACATTGTCTTTGCATTTGGTGATGTGTCTGTGTAGACATTTCACTAATGCAGGATGAAGACGGTAGTTTTGACTACATTTCTTCTCGTTGTCATTGGTGTGCCATTTCACTCTTACTGTTCGTTCTTGGTGCATCTCTTCAATAATCTCCCTAGTCAATATGAGATCATATCTGCCAGATAGTTCTATTTGTACATCATCGTTGTCCGTATCAGAAGCTATGTTATTGTCTTTCTTGGAATAATTCTTATTCAGTTTTTCGGCTGCGCGCAAGGACAGTATCATGTAATAGTATTGTGTTGAAGTTTGCTGAGCAAATTCCGATAAACGTCGTTGTGTTTTTTGTCCTGATGCTTTTAC
This sequence comes from uncultured Bacteroidota bacterium, assembly GCA_937899625.1. Taxonomy (GTDB): domain Bacteria; phylum Bacteroidota; class Bacteroidia; order Flavobacteriales_D; family Crocinitomicaceae; genus M0103. The sequence goes on along the minus strand of CALCCB010000045.1, from coordinate 4,517 downwards.
AAATATTTTGTGCGCTGCCTCCCCTGGACCACCAAAGAAATTCAATCCACTGCCTAACAATTTGATATAAGTTTGCATTTTGGTTGCACCATGCATTTTTGGCAAATTGTATCCGTTTGTGTGTTCTCCATTACGTGGAAAATATTTTTTCATTAAAGTCAACACGGTGGCAATGGTAGGTCGTGCATTATTCACTTTTACCTTATCATTCTCGTCATGGAACCATTCTTCCATCGCTAGATACATTTTCAGGAAAAAAATAAACTGTTTCCATTGGTCGTCGTTCAAACGAAGTCCATCCTGCAATATTTTTCTACCAGTTGTTCGACATGCAATAATCAACAACCGAAATAAATTTCCTTTGCGTTCAGATGATTGACATTTTGTCCCATCTATCAAGCCATTTCTTGTAGATCCGCGTGGAAAGTCGCGTTCGCTTTGGTGCTGAATGATCTTGGATACTAGGAGATGTTGTTGGTCAATTATGTCTCTGCCCTTTCCGGCACCTAATTGATCACGCAATGATGCAAACATGTACATTATTAACCCACTGCCTGACGTGTGTAGAAGTTCCGGAGGCATCATTTTGAACGGTCCATGTATATTGTCCGATAGAGGTAGGTGAGGATGAAGCAAAGCATTTCGTATGTCGTATCGAGAGATTGATTTGAAAAAAGAAACGCCTCCGTCATCGTCATCGCGTTTTCGTTTTCTTCCTTCACGAATATCTTCAAGTCGTATGTATTGACAACGAGGGTTCGATAATTCCAACTTATCAAATGAACATTTACAATCACGATATGGTCGCTGGACACCTTCTCTATTTCCGGGGTACTGACCAAGCCATTTATTATTACCCTCGGTGTCACCAATAAAATAATGTATCCATACCTTGACGCGCACTTCACGGCCAAAAATAAATAGATTAAATCCACCTTCTCTGTTGATATTACACAGCGATTTAAAAATTGCCGCTAAACATGTATGCTCATCTTGCAGTTTATCCCTAGTTAGTCGTTTGTCCGCGACACCTTTTTGTGCGGATAGATTGGGTATATACCCCATTGGTCTCCAAAACTTTGTGTTATTTCGTGCCGCCCTATTAAAAAGAGTCAAGGTGAAGATAACTGGTGTCAGAGCTAGTGTCCCATGAAGGTCAGTATGAGACTTATCACCAAACACAATCAATGCAACTGGCATAGACGGTAACCCAGTGTCGTTTGGATGACAATATCTGCTTTTAGCAGGTTCCCATGCGTCACCAGTGTGTACCTCTCCATATTTGGAATTATGGGGATTATCTGGATCAACTGCACCTGTTAAAACATCATATCCTTCTGCAAAGTTGGATTCATTCATGAGTGAGCTGTCGGTCAATATATCTAGAATCATGGCCTTTGTGTCAAAAACAGGAACTGTAACTTGTGATTGATCGTGCAAAGTTACTGTCACTTGCTTTGGCCGGAGTGCCGTTGTTCTGAGAGAGTATTCAAGTGATCGAATGACTGATTTGCGTCGTGACAGTTTTGATAATACTGAAAAATCTGGTGATGATGTATATTCATCAACAAGTTTGCAGATATCGTCAAACATTGCTAAACTGGCACGATGTGTCATTATTAACTGAAACAACATTATCTCAAAACGAAGATTGGCTGGATTCCTTCGTGACCATGAATTTCGGCTACCAGAACGCTCAGATGAAGTAATGATAGAATTGTCAGTTGTGATACTGTTGATGTCCATCTTTTTTCCATATGATGATTCATCGGTGTTATAATCATCTTCCAGAAATGAGTCGCTAAAACCGTTTGTATTGAATTCGTCATCGGATAGTTGTGTTTTAGTACAAAAATTGGAGAGCAATGGATTTAATGCTCTATTTCGGTTTTCAGTACTGTTATCATGTGTTGTTAACTGTTGGCTACTGCAACTGCGAATGTGTTTTGCATAGGCTCCCTTGCGTGATAGTATTCGCTTGAAACAAAATTCACACTGTCGACTGGCCATGTTAGTGCAGATTTTGAAAAAAAAAATTAAGTCAGATCCAATTAATTTGATCTGATAAAAAAAATGGAAATTTATAAAAATTTAAATATAATTTATAAAATTTATTCGGTGTGAAAAAATTGTTTATTGTTGTTGTTGTAAAAATAAATATTAGTAGGCGAGACATTAAATATTAACAGAAATTAAGTAGGAATTAGTATTGTATGTTTTAAAAATTTGAATTTTTCGTCAAAATTTAAAAAAAAGTATTTTCTCATAAATTTGTTAGATTGTGCAACGAAAAAAATGTCTCTTGTAGGAACACATACTAATGTGAGAAAAAAGAAACTTTTTTTCTGAAAAAAAAATATATATTTATAACCGTTATCATTAATTAGATTGAAGAATGATTCAAAAAAAAACCACAATAAATTACTGTGTACATCATCATCCGCCAGGCTCATTTTTTTCTGAAATAAACAATGCATAGTGATCAGAGCGAATATGAGTTTGACGATGATGATAGCCGAGTATCCATTGGAAGAAACAGTAACTACATTGCTGATCCTCGTCCAGCTAATGTAGTACAGAGAAGTTATGAGAGACGGAGTTATGATGAACCACGGAAACGTACCTTCAATGACTCATCCGATGATCGGCAATCGGATCGTTCTGAACGAAGAGATTATGAAAGGGGTTTTCATCCACAACCTAGACAGGACATCAATGTAGACGCTGCACGGCCAAGGGTTGTAGACCATCGGTACGTTCAACAGTTGGAAGAGGAACTTGCTGAGATGAAGAATATGAACAAAAAACTCAAGGCACAGGTGAGTGAGTTCCGCAAATCAAGAAGTGGTTCTATCACTAAAAGAAGCATTAGACGAGATAACGAATGGACCGCCGAGGAGGGACGATTAGCGGACAAGATTGTTCCGTTTTGCAAACTTTACCTATTTCCTCGGTACAAGTTCTTGAAGGACAATTGGATGGATTTTGACTTGGAAAACGAAAATAGCTTCTGTAACTTTGTGTTTTCCAAGATGAATGAAATGTATCCAAACATGAGGAATATTACAGCAAAGAGAAGGGAATGGGAGAGTGTCTACGTACCTTTGATTGGTCAAAAGTACTCAAATATGAGATGCAACTTGAGTAATGATATTCGATCGCAATACTTTGGTGAGTTTCTAAATTTTGTCATATCATTATCAGATAAAGTCTAATCCAAAATGTAAATTATTTGTTTCTTTACAAAACAGACGATAAAGATCGAAGATCAGTCAATCCAGATAAACTTCGGCATGGTGTGCAAGAATTTGAAACCGACAATGAGAAGGAAATATTGTACATGTTTCTTGCAAAGTATGTCAGGAAGACGCACGCAGATAGTGAAATCAAACGAGAGTTAAAAAACAATGAAGGTATGTCGTTTCTTGACCTGATTACGCCAAGTGACATTGCATTTGTAATATGCGTCGTCAAGAATGCTCGACATGTGTGGGATCAAACTATTCGAAAGATTGGATTGGGTGAACAACTAGAGGATGATGGTGGAAACGAGGCGAAGCTACAACCGTTATTTACAAAAGGAGTAGGTAAAAAAAAAGAACCCGGAAGGAGTTTATGGAGTGATGAAGGAATGAAATACTACAGGCGCACAGAAAAGGTATGGAGGAAGGTCTACAAAGATGAGGCAATAATCAAGGAGTTGTATCGGGGATTCGACAAATGGTTGCACACCTACGGGCGTGAGATCATTGTTTCAAAAACTTCGTCAAAATCATTACATTCGGTGTTGGCTAGGTATATTACAAAGGACGATACCAACAATAATCGAGGAGTAGAAGCAGGGACAGACGGGGTAGAGTCGATCGATGGAAGCGAGGATGATGAAGAAGACGGATATTTTTCGGATAAGGGAAACAACACGCTGAGCATCATTTTTGCAAAGGATGACATGGAGAGGATAAACAGGTTTGATCGAATGAATGACTTGCGAATGCGGCGAGATGGGAGTAGGGATGAAAAAGATGGTGATGACGTAACGAACAACGGCGAAAGAAGGAGGAATAAGGTGAGCAGGGTGGAAGGCAGAGAAGAAAATCATAGTGGCAATGATGATGATAGTGCGGTCAGGCGAGGTAGACGGATGATTAGAGAGAATGTGGTTGATTCTCCTGCAAAGAATACTAGGGGACGTAGTGGAAAAAGAAATTAAATATTAGTAATGATAATCAATGTTATGAGATAAATTGATATTGATCAATGTGCATTAAAATTAATTAGTTCAAAATTATATATATTAACTAAAAATTAATTTGTTGTGATACAATTAATTGGATTCGTAATTTATATTTTGTTTTGATCCAATTAATTGGATCGGCGTACACATACCATACTCTAATAAAAATTAATTTTTGTAGCGAAACACTTAATGTTAATGTGTATTTTATATTTTGTTTTGATCCAATTAATTGGATCGGCGTACACATACCATACTCTAATAAAAATTAATTTTTGTAGCG
>CALCCB010000044.1 GCA_937899625.1 uncultured Bacteroidota bacterium | reverse complement strand
TGCAAATCTTACTTGTATTCTTGCTGGAGAGATCATTTTCTATCTAAACGTTCAAAAACAGAATTATTACTAATGAATTCAGGTACAATTTCTTTCATTTTACCCACGATCTCGTCATTCTTTTGTTGATCGAACAAGCTAATAAGATCATTGATCTTCTTCACTTGCCCCTCTTCTTCCTCTCTTACTTTCGCTCTTAAGATCTGGGGATGATGTGTGGGTACTGTGTTCTCTTCAGCTGCCAAAAGCTCTTCATATAATTTCTCACCAGGTCTTAGCCCAGTGATCTTGATCTCAATATCCTTTCCTAATTCCAAACCACTTAGCTGGATCATTTTCTTTGCCAGATCAATGATCTTCACTGAATCTCCCATATCAAAAACAAAGATCTCTCCTCCTTCACCCATTGTACCTGCCTCCAGAACCAGCTGACAAGCCTCCGGAATTGTCATAAAGAACCTGGTTACATTCGGATCTGTTACAGTTAATGGCCCTCCTTGTTCAATCTGACGTTTGAAAAGAGGTATTACCGATCCATTCGAACCCAAAACATTTCCAAAACGGGTCGTAACGAATTTCGTTTTACCTGAACCGTTCATTTTCTGGGCATAGATCTCTGCAATTCTCTTACTTGCACCCATGACATTCGTCGGATTCACTGCCTTGTCCGTAGAGATCATGACAAACTTCTCAACGTTGCTTTGAATTGAAAGATCAACCAGATTCCTTGTCCCTTTCACATTCGTCAAGACAGCCTCAGAAGGATTTTCTTCCATCAATGGCACATGCTTGTATGCCGCCGCATGAAACACAAACTGAGGTTTATAATACTCAAATAAGCGCTTCATTCGCTGAGCACTTCTGATATCACCAATGATCACTTCAAAATCAAGTTCGGGAAATTCAGTTCTCAATTCATTCTGTAGATCATAAAGTGGAGATTCCGCCTGATCCAGTAACAACAACTTCCCCGGTTCAAATCGTGAGATCTGTCTTACCAAACCTGAGCCAATGGAACCAGCCGCTCCTGTAACAAGTATTGTTTTTCCTTTTAATTCAGAAGCGATCTTATTTTCATCCAATTGAATTGGTTTTCTTCCCAAAAGATCTTCGATCCTGATCTTTGAGATCTGCTTCGTAGAGAACTCGCCGTTGATCCAACTTTTCGGACTGGGAACTTTCTGAACTTTGAGACCGTTCGCCAAACAGATCTCAACTACTCTTTTTCTATTTTCTTCGTCAGGCTCCTGGATCGCAATGATCACCGTATTTACATTTTCATCACGGATCAGATCCTGCAGTTTTGAGGTATGAAAGACTTTTTTTCCTTCCAACAAATTACCGCTCATTTTCTTATTGTCATCCAAAAAACCAACGATATTGTAATTTATCCTCCGATCCTTCTCAATCGTTCTTTTAGTGATCAACCCTGAGATCCCTGCACCGTAGATCAATACATTCTCAGAATCCAAACCTGTTTTGATTGAATCAAGGTAAAATGCTTTTACCAGGAATCTGGAGCCGCTCATCAGCATGAACGTAAATACGAATTCCATGATCAATACTGAGGTTGGAAGCAGATAGAATCCATCGAAGAAAAATCTTCGAATTATTCCTAAACCAAGATAGACCAAAGAAGTTGTAAATACAGCGAAGAAAATCCTTTTTAGGTCGGCAATACTTGTGTGACGAACAAGTCCCTTATGGATCTTGAAAAGATAAAAGACGATCGCCTTTACCGCAAAAAAGAAAATAATAGAGCCCGAAAGACGCTCCCATTCCAGTTCAATGACTTCCTTGTTTGCTTTTAAGTCAAACCGAATTAAATACGCGAAACCCAATGCAAATAATCCAATTAACTGATCAATGATCATGATTACCCATCGAGGTATATTGGATCGTAACTGAAACATAGACAAATTTAAACAATTCAACTTTGAAAGGCTATCCTTTCATCATTTTCGCCATCTTATGAGCGACTTTATACCACTCAGGAGAATTATTCCAATTCAACATTGAGTAATGAACGTCTCTCCCTCCAAGATTTTGATTAAAGTTTCTTACACCCTGCACTCGAGACCCTCCAAAATCAAAAACTTTTCCTTTTGACATTGTTTCCTGGATTTCTTGATACATTGCATAATACATCGCACCATCTTTTTTTGCTTGTTGCTCGAAACCTCCTTTCAGGTAAATCACTCTGTCGTTGTATTCGATAAAAAATAGTCCTCCCTTGAATTTGTTTTGGGCATCATATACCGACTTAACAAGCAAAAAACCTTTATCGTCTATCGCTTTTACCAATTCTTTCAATGCGTTAAGCGAGCTCGACCCGATCGATTTTACTTTTTTAGGCAATTCGACTTCAATTGTTTTCAGTATGGAATCAATGTCTTTTCCGACTTGAATTGAATACCCGCATTTTTCAGCTTTTTTGGTCATTCTCTTAGCCTGAGTATTTAGCTCAGCTGTTGGATCATATTCCTGATAAATTAGTTCACCATTACCTCTAATCGCTATACTAGCCATTGGAAACCATTCGGACAATACTTTTTCCAGATCTTTTGGACAATTGGACCCCAACCATTCTGTTGTTCGAGAAAAAATAGGTGTATATAACTTCTTCTTTTTTAACCGCACAACATAAGGCAAAGCAATGCCTGAAGTATACTCTTCATTTACGTAAATGCACCAATTCTCAGCGACAGCATCGAGATAATAAGAACAATTGAACACCAAACCGTTTTCACGATCAACCAACTGATCCCATTTAACCACATCGATATATGCCCGCTCAATTATTTTCATTCTGTTCTGAAAAGGTAACAAATTGATGTTTTTCATGATTCAGCCTCATGAATTCATCCATCTTCTTCAATGAGTAACGCGTAAAACTTTTAGGATGGCCAATGATCACTATATTATTCCTTCCTCTGCGTTCCATTTGCACTAGTGTTGAGTCCAGAACAGATGTATAATAGCCGTCACAGCTAACATGGTTCCAGGTAAAACCCGTTAAGACACTCTTTTTCCTACCCGGCTGTGGAATAAAATTCCCATTTCCAAGCATCTTATGGTCAGTTGGATTCAATCTACCAAGGATGTACAATCTCCAGTAAAACAACGGACTATATCTTTTCGAGGAAATTGGAAATTCCGCAAAATCTCCTGGTTCTTCTACGCAAACATCTGAGTTGAAACGATATTCATCTTTGTCTGGAGCCTTTCTAAAGTCAAAAGAATACTCCCCAGCTTCGAAATGCGCACCCGGAAAAACACTACTGTCCTTTCTAACTCCCACCTTAAATAAGGCCTCCCGAATGTGATCAAATGGTTGAATGCACCAACCTCCTGCTCTAAATGTATCAGCCATGGATCCTCGGACAGAATTCAAAAGATTGGCATATTTCTCAATTATCTCAGCAGCTTTATCCTTGGGGAAATCGGATAACTTATACCTCCCTTCTACTTTCAGTTGCCATTTCCCATTTTCAAATATAGCGTCCTCCCAATGCGGATGAATATGCAACTGCAGATCGTGCCCTTTGCTTTTAATCTCATTCAAATGTTCTGCAACAAGCTCATAATCCTTCTTCAAGGCGGGGTGATCATTCTGTAATTCCTGTAAACGAGAAAGGTATCCTATGTCTATAAAAAACACTGCCTTAACACCATATTTATCTGCCATTTCCAGAAACTGATTGGTTGGCTCGATCAAACACTTTTGAACCGTACCTGTGTTACTGCCAAAAAACAGCTCATAATCAAATGTGAGATAAATATTCATTCACGACGAAGTTACTTAAAGAACGTCAATCAGGGACATTTTGTATACTTGTAAAAAGCAACTATGGAGATCGAACGCAAATTTTTGGTCAAGTCGGATATCTGGGAAAAGTTTGAAAAACCGGTTCCAAAGTCTATTAAACAAGCATATCTCAGTAATAACGAAAAACGAACAATTCGCGTTCGCACAAAAGGTGAAAAGGGATTTCTGACGATCAAAGGAGAGACCATAGGCATCACCAGAAAAGAATTTGAATACGAAATTCCTTATTCAGATGCCATTGATCTGATCGAGAATTTCAGTGAAAAAGTGATTTCAAAACAGAGATATGAAGTTCCTTTTGGAGATCATATCTGGGAAGTTGATGTTTTTGAAGGAAAGCTTGTCGGATTGATCATTGCTGAGATCGAATTAAAAGATGAAAACGAATCTTTTCTAAAACCGGAATGGGTAGATATTGAGGTAAGTCATGACCCTCAATACTACAACTCCAATTTGATCATGAAATGCTGATCATCTGGGATCCTTCCAGATCAACTTCTTTTCAACATTGTTTACAAAAGAAGGACAATCGCCTGAGCCAGCACCGGTGAATCCACCATCCGGCGCACAAACAACCTCACATTCCGAGTTGTAGAGATAATTGTATTGATCACAACAACCTGAAGTGAAATAATAAAAGATCTGATTCCCGCTCTTCCATTCCCAGACTTCTGCAGGAGGATTTTGAACCTCATCGTTCTTTATTTCAACAATCTTGTCCTTTATACAAGGTGGAACTGAATTTAGTGTATCCTTACTGCAAGAGCTCATCAAAACAGCCAGTAAGATCAACGGAAATAGGCAAGTAGCTTTCATTCTGGATCGATTAGTAGGTTTCAGATATAACCCAAAAAAATCACAATTATTATATATCTTCGGAATGGATCGTCGTACTAAGCGTATCAAAAACTGTACTCCCCAGTTCTATTTCAAACCAGATTAAAAAAGCATCCATCGTGATCTCTGGCCAAAGATCTTCTTCTTCGCTGATCATTAGAAGTTCAGTCTTAAAGATCTTTTTGAAATTCTTTTCAAGCAGCGGTTCAACCTCAAAAAAGTCTTCTTCGATCAAATAAACGTTTGGTTCTGCTTCCTCAGTTCCATTTAATTTAAAATCGTCCTCAAGGTGCTGATTCGCCCAATCAATAAAGATCTGTGTTGGTTTCACCAATAGATATCCTCTGTTTATTATTTTCATAGTTAATCAGTTAATGAATAAAACTGTTCTTTTTTAAATCCATTCGGAATACCATACATTAACCATTCCGAGACTCGTCCTTTTTTTTGGTCGATGACATAATCCCATTCATGGATCCCTTTTTCAGAAATAAAATAATTGACCCACTTTTTTTTGTCAATAGGTGTTGAACTGCTGATGTAAATGATCATTGTATCATTCACCATAGTCAACATGTGATGTTTTTGAAACTTTGCTTTTTCCATTAATCTGATCGACCTGCAATCATTACCAAAACAATCTAACCAGTTGTAAAAAGCATTGGCCGTCTTGATTGAATCCGTATAATTCCATACCCCTAACATCACACTATCCTTTTCTCCGATTAAAGTAATGTTCTTAATACCAACAGGAGAAAATCGATCCAGGATCATTCGGTAGTTTCTAAGTTCAGCCTTTTGTATCCCCAGCGTTAATGAATCAGAAAGACTGAGATTGAAAAGTTGATCCTGGTCATCATGTTCATTGTCTTTTGGTTTTCCGGAATCTTTGTCCATTGTTGCTTCCGGCATGATCTCGGTAAGATCGATTGCAGTATTCTTCTTTTCTTCTCCACAAGAAAAAAGTATAATCAAACATATGGGAATGCACCAACGCATTTACACCTTCAATTTTCTTAAAGCATCACAAAGTGCATCGATCATTTCTGAAGACACATCCAGATGTGTTACCATCCTCAACATTCCCTCCCCAAAAGCCATAATATGGATATCCATTTCCTTCAGCGCCGAAATGATCTGATCTCTTTTTCCTGATTCCACTACATGTGCAACAACGATATTGGTTTGCACCGGTACGACTTCTTTAACCCAGTTAAGTTCCTTTAATGTACTTTCGATCTGTTTTGCATGGTCATGATCCACTTTTAAGCGATCTACATTGTTCTTAAGTGCAAAAAGTCCTCCAGCAGCGATGATCCCTGCCTGACGCATTCCACCTCCAAAAACCTTTCTCACTCTTCTCGATCTTGTAATGAAATCCTTTGTTCCGATCAAGACAGATCCAACAGGAGCACCAAGACCTTTTGATAAGCAAAGGGAAATGGAATCAAATTCAGCTGCATATTTTTTAGGATCGATTCCCGTTTCTACAAGCGCATTCATCAATCTTGCACCGTCGAGATGAAGTGGTAATCCATTTTCTTTACAAAAGGTACTGATCCTTTTTATTTCCTCAAAATCATAGATTGCACCACCACCTCGGTTCGCTGTGTCTTCAAGACTAACAAGCTGAGTCAATGGAAAATGAACATCTTCCCTCGGATTGATCCATTTAGAGATCTGATCTACAGATAATCTTCCTCTATCGCCTTGCAACAAACGAACAGATGCACCGGAGTTTTTAGCGATTCCTCCACCTTCATATTTATAGATATGACTTTCCTCGTGACAGATTACTTCTCCACCTGGAGTTACGTGCACATTGATCGCTATTTGGTTGGTCTGTGTTCCGGAGGAACAAAAAAGAGCAGCCTCCATTCCAAACATCTCTGCCGCAAATTCCTGCAGTTCATTTATCGTAGGGTCCTCTCCAAATACATCGTCTCCTACTTTAGCAGAAGACATCGCATCCATTATCTCTGCAGTAGGTCGTGTCACCGTATCACTCCTCAGGTCAATTCTCATTTCAAATATTTTTATGTGAAATTAAAACTTTTCGATCATCGAATCAGTCTACAACGTTTCGATTGTCACTATTTTCTTATATTCATTCAAACTAAACTACTCTATTATGAATAATGTCTACTTTAAAAACTATGGCATCTGGTTAGGAGGTGCAATTGTATTAGCTTTCATTGCCGGATTTGCTAATATCGGATTCTATGGTCTTTCTTATTTAATGGTCTTGATTGGAACCATTGTAGGAACTGTTTTTGCTCACAAAGAAAACGGTGGTAATATAAGTTTCGGTAAGGCCGTTGGGCCTGTAATGATACTCATCGGTGTTGCGTCTGTCTTAAATGTAATTATTCATATAGCGAATTGGGGAACTGAATATTTCGGTTTCGCTCTTCCCTTCATGATAACAAGTCTTTTCGTTGAAGCGGCGCTTGCCATCTCTGTGCTTTTGGCAACTGGTACATGGTATATGTTTGAGAAAGCAGGGAAACCTGGTTGGGCTATGATCGTTCCGATTTACAACATCATCATTATGCTGGAAATTGCAAAGAAACCAATGTGGTATATCGCTATGTTCTTTGTCCCAATTGCCAACATTGTATTTCTGATCATGATGTTGAATGGAATCTCAAAGAACTTTGGAAAATCAGAAGGCTTTACAGTAGGTCTTGTATTTCTTAGACAGATCTTCTTCGCAATATTAGGTTACGGAGACGCTCAATACATAGACACTATAAAAAACAAAACGGACGATGCAGTAATTGATCAGCTAGCTGACTAATATGAGGGCCCTTCGGGGCCTTTTTTGTTTCTCATTATCTTCAGTATCTCCTCAAAAGTAGAACTTGCATTGGCACTGATCTCGATGTTTTCATTTTTGACCGGATGAATAAAAGATAGCAATGAAGCATGCAACATCATTTCTTTCAATCCAAATGCTTCAAGAAGCAATTTATTCTGTTTATTGCAACCATGCGGTCTGTCGCCTATTATAGGATGAAAAACATGTGCCATATGTCTTCTGATCTGATGCATTCTTCCTGACTCGGGAGTCACTTTGATCAAAGAGTATCTTGAAGTAGCATGTTTACCATTTGGCAGATCTATCTCAAACTTTTCGATCAGCTTGTAATTTGTTTTTGCTTCCAGCGATTTGCCATTTTCATTCTTGAGGGGATAATCGATCTCCCCTATTTCTGGGGTATACCCTCTAACAATTGCATGGTACTTTTTCCGAACCTCGTTATTCATGAACATTACCTGAAGCCTGGAATTCATTTCCTCGTTCTTGGCAAAAAGGAGAACCCCAGAAGTTTTACGATCTATTCGGTGCACTGGATAAACCTTTTGACCGATCTGATCTCGCAATAATTGAATGGCAAATTCTTCCGCATCCCGAGCAATAGACGATCGATGCACCAATAACCCATGCGGCTTATTAATGGCGATCAAATCTTCATCTTCATAAATGATCTCGAGCATTATTTTTTTCTTGCGATCATCAATCCATCACGAACAGGCAATAGCACTTCCTGAACACGGTCATCTGCATGTATCTTCCTGTTGTATTCCTTGATCACTAATGTTTCCCGATCTAACTCATCATCTGCCAACAGGACCTTGCCCGACCAAAGAACATTGTCTGCGATGATATATCCACCTTTTTTAACCTTGTCGAAAACAAGATCATAATAAAGGCAATAATTCTTTTTGTCTGCATCAATGAAAACAATGTCAAATTCTTCGTCAAGTACTGGAATGATCTCCGCAGCATCACCAATGATATTCTCAATTCGTCCTTCCATTCCACACTTCCCGATATATTCGGTTACCATTTCCTCCAGCTCTTCATTCACATCAATTGTAATGACTTTTCCTCCCTCGACCAATCCTTCTGCAAAACAAATCGCTGAATACCCAGTGTATGTACCTATCTCCAATACTCTCTTGGGCTTGATCATGTGAGACAACATACTCAAAAGCCTTCCTTGAAAATGTCCACTTAACATCCTTGGCTGCATAACTTGCAAATGCGTTTTTCTATTTAATTCGTGCAAGCAAGCTGGCTCAACCTCACTGTGAGAGACTACATATTCATCGAGTGCCGGATCAAGAAATTCCATGTTGTTTTTTTTGTAAAGTTCCTCATTATTCACGAGGAGTGAAAGTTTATTCCCAAATTTAGCCTGTGAAGACAAAGAATACAGAAGGTTATTGTGCCATTGGTGTATACAAAGGAAAGACGGAGCATAACATCGGGACTCTTTGGCGTTCGGCATTTGTCCTTGGAGCCGCATACATTTTCACTGTTGGAAAAAAATACAAAAAACAAAGTTCAGATGTCGTCAAGACCTGGTCACGAATTCCACTGTTTCACTACGATACTTTCGAAGATCTAACGAACAACATTCCGCATGATTGTAGACTTGTCGGTGTTGAGATTACGGACGACGCTCAATTCCTGCACCAATTCGATCATCCAAAGAGAGCTATCTATTTACTGGGAGCTGAAGATGATGGTTTACCCAAGGAGGTGCTTGAGAAATGTCATTACGTCATTAAAATACCTGGAAATTCTTCGCTGAATGTTGCTGTAACTGGAAGCATTGTACTTCATGACAGAGTAACCAAAGTTCCTACTGTCTTACCTCCTCATCACAATAAATAAGCTATTTTTTTTCTGGTTCTTCGATTACAGATTCCAAAACTGCTTCTGCATCTTTTCTGAAGCTGAACAACCAATCGTACATTTCGTCGGTACGGAATACTTTTTCAAGATCACCATGGTCAGCACCTTTCACTTCTGTGTAAATAAGGTTCTTCCCTCCATTGCAATCTTTGATCGCCCTTACGATCTTCTCTGATTCCGTGATAGGTACTGCTCGATCTAGATTACCATGCTGAATCCAAAGAGGAACACTGGCAAGATCACATCCATCTGTCGTATTCCCTCCTCCACAGAGTGCAACTCCAGCAGCTACGACTTCCGGATAAGCCCCCACAAAACGCAATGTACCATAACCACCCATTGACATCCCAGCAACATACACCCTATTCGTATCTGTATTGTATTCAGACTGTATATACTTTAAAACTGAAAGAACCTTATCCGCATCCCAACCTTTTCCAACCGGAGTTTGCGGCGCAATAACGATTCCAGGTACTGACCTTCCATTCTCAATTTCATGGATCACTCCATATCTCTTTACTCTTTCCAGATCTGTACCCGAAAGACTTTTTCCATGCAAAAAAATCAAAACTGGGGGATTATTCTTTAAAATACTGTCAGAAGGTAAGTATAACCAAAATGGATAATCAGCTTTGTTCCTCACCGCAGTAACCTGAGCGAAATAGCCAATTGTAATAAACGTGAAAAGAAATAAGATCGAAAATTTCATGGTTGCAAAGATAGCCTCAACCAACCAATGCACCTGTTAAAAAATGTCAACAGATTGAAAATGAGTTATTCACAAAATGATTACCCAAACCATATGTCTGTGATCAATTCAGTACCGGCAAATTCATTGACACGTTGGATGATTATGCTTTTCCCATGCAACAGCTCATCACGCATAACTGATGAATCCATTGAGATGTAGAGAACCTTGTTTCTGATCTTTAGACTTTTGGTTCGATGTGCAACAGCTTTACCCATTAATTCTGGCCATGCATCAATGACATCCAACTCCTTAAGTTTTTTTTCAAAGCCATAAGCCTTCATGAGCTTATCAATGATCGAACCCAATGGTGCTTCATTATCGTTTCTCTTGAATTCGTTCATTAAAGTTCCATTTTTTGCATTTCCACCTCACGGATCGTCCCTTCGGATACTTCAAAAACCTTTCGGTCCGGCACTGCTTCTCCCAAAATCTGATCGAGTCTTTCCTTGTCTGTATCTGTTACCAGTACTTGACCAAAGTAATCATCTGAAACCAATTCCAGAAGTTTTTTAACTCTTGAAGTGTCCAGTTTATCAAAAATATCATCGAGAAGAAGCGTAGGCTTGGTTTGTAAATGGTTTTTCAACCAGTCGTACTGAGCCAGGCGCAATGCAATGATGAATGACTTCTGTTGTCCTTGAGATCCAAATTTTTTGATAGGATGACCTTTGATCGTAAATAGTAGATCATCCTTGTGTGTTCCTGCATTCGTGAATTGACTGAAAGCATCCTTTCGTTCAAATTGCTTCAGTAATTCTTCCATGCTATTGTCATTCAACTGTGAACGATATTCAAGCTGAACATCTTCTCGTTCGAGACCTATAAAATTGTACCTCTCCACAAATACAGGAAGAAATTCAGCAATAAACTTTTTCCTCTTGTTGTAAATATTCTCTGCAAGACGCGAAAGTTGCTCGTTCCAAACCTCGATCGACTCACGATCAAAAAGCCCATGATCATGCATGTTTTTCAACAATGCATTTCGCTGTTCGAGTACTTTTGCATAACGCTGAATTTCTTCAAGGTATTGACGATCGAACTGAGAAATGATCCCATCCATCCATTTTCTGCGTAGCTCACTCCCCTCAGAGATCAAGTCTCGGTCGTACGGTGAGATCATCACCACCGGAAACTGACCAATGTGGTCTGAAAGCTTTTCGTACTCTTTCTTATTCCTTTTGAATACTTTTTTGGATCCGATCTTGACCGCACAATGAATAGAAGTGTCTTTCTCCTCTTTCTGCCAGGTTCCACTCACCGAAAAAAACAGCTCATTGAATCTGATGTTCTGCCGATCGAGTACATTCAAATAGGATTTACACATACTCAAATAATACACTGCGTCAAGAATATTCGTCTTTCCGGAGCCGTTCTTTCCAAAGAAACAATTCACTCCCGAACTTAGTTCCAGTTCTGCTTCTTCATAGTTCTTGAAGTTAATGAGATGTAAATCTTTGAGATGCACAAAACAAAATTAACGTATTTCAACCGTAAGTCCCATAGAATCTCTACCAATTTGCTAACCCTGAAAGTGTTGATAAAATCAAGGTAGAAATTCAAAAAAAAAACTATTTTTGCACGGCTAAAATTGCAAGTATGTTAGAAAATTTGAATTTCCAGGACCTTAAGAACAAGTTCAATAACGACAAGAATTTCAAAATGATCACCTATGTAGTGGGTGGAGTTCTGATCTTGATCATCGGATATTTTGGATATCGTCAGTTTATTTGGAAACCATCGAATGAAAAATCGAAAGATGCATATTGGGTTGGTTTGAACTATGCTGCTCAAGATTCAACGGATCTTGCAATTGAAGAATTGGAAGCTGTCGTTAATAAATATGACGGAAAGATCGGTGGTGAAAACGCACAGTTCGTGCTTGCAAGACAGTACATGTCTAAAGGCGAATTCAAGAAGGCGTTAACTGAATTGGAAGGAGTTAATGTAAATGACACTTATATTTCTGCAATGGCTGTTGGTCTTCAAGGAGATTGCCATTCAGAAATGAAGGATTACGCTAAAGCGGGAGAGCTTTATCTTGAAGCTGCTTCAATGGATGATAACGAATTTACTTCTCCAATGTATTTGTATAAAGCTGGACTTTGTGCAGAGAAAGAAAAAGATTTTGAAAAAGCAGTTGAGGCGTATACAAAGATCAAGGATGACTATCCGACTTATGCAACTCAGAAGGCAATCGAAAAATACATTGCACGAGCTTCAAACAAAATTGTAAAGTAAGATGGCTACAGAAGGTAAAAACCTTTCAACGTACAATAAAGATATTATTCCAAACAGTGCCGATGTTAAAGTCGGCATTGTTGTTTCTGAATGGAACGATGAAATAACGTCCAATTTGCTTCGAGGTGCCAAGCAGGCATTGCTTGATAATGGGGTAATGGAAGAAAATATCATTATCGAACATGTCCCAGGTGCATTTGAGCTTCCGCTAGGGTCCCAATATTTACTTGAGTATACTGACGTGGAAGGAGTTGTGGCTATTGGAGTAGTGATCCAGGGAGAAACAAAACATTTCGACTTTGTATGTTCAGGCACAACACAGGGTATTATGGATGCCAATTTGAAATTCAATAAACCCGTTGCATTCTGTGTATTGACGGATAATCACATTCAACAGTCCATTGATCGTTCTGGAGGAAAACATGGGAACAAAGGCATTGAGTGCGCTGTTGCTTGTCTGAAAATGATCCATCTTAAAAGAAAACTTAACCATCGCTACAAATGACACTGATCAAATCAATTTCTGGAATTAGAGGTACTATTGGAGGACCGGCAGACCAAGGACTAACACCGATCGATGCTGTTAAATTTGCATCGGCTTATGGAACATGGTTGTCCCGCAGAAACGAAGGAAAAAGATTGAAAGTGGTCATCGGACGAGATGCGAGGATCTCAGGCCCAATGATCTCCGATCTGGTTAGATCGACATTAGTTGGACTCGGAATTGACATTATTGATCTTGGTTTATCTACTACACCTACTGTTGAAGTTGCTGTTCCCATGGAAAAAGCAAATGGTGGGATCATACTTACTGCAAGCCACAACCCAAAGCAATGGAATGCCTTGAAGTTGTTGAATGAGAAAGGTGAATTCATCTCGGGAGCGGATGGTGAAGAAGTATTGCGCATTGCAGAAGCAGAAGATTTTAATTTTGCTGATGTAGATGCTTTAGGAATTGTTCGTGAAGACCAATCCTATCTTCAAAAGCACATTGATGCTATCTTGGCTTTACCACTTGTAGACAAAGACTCTATTAAAGCGGCTAATTTCTCGATTGTAGTTGATGCAGTAAATTCATCAGGTGGAATATTCGTGCCGGCTTTACTTGAGGCAATTGGAGTGACGAACATTACGAAAATGTACTGTGAACCTACAGGTCACTTCCCGCATAATCCGGAACCGCTTCCAGAACATTTAACTGATCTTTCGTCAAAAATCCGTGAAGTAAAAGCTGACATGGGTATCACTGTTGATCCGGATGTTGACAGACTTGCGTTCGTTTGTGAAGACGGAAGTATGTTTGGAGAAGAATATACATTAGTTGCAGTTGCCGATTACGTCTTGAAACATACACCGGGATCTACCGTCTCCAACCTTTCTTCGACCAGAGCTCTGAGAGATGTCACAGAAGAAGCAGGTCAACAATATTCTGCCGCTGCTGTGGGAGAAGTTAATGTGGTGACGAAAATGAAAGAGACCAATGCAGTGATCGGAGGAGAAGGTAATGGCGGAGTGATCTATCCAGAATTGCATTACGGAAGAGATGCTTTGGTTGGGATTGCATTATTCCTGACCCATCTTGCAAAAGAGAAAAAATCGATCTCACAGCTCAGAGATAGCTATCCAAAGTATACTATATCTAAAAACAAGATCGAATTGACTCCTGATATTGATGTCGACAAGATCTTAATGTTCATAAGCATGAATTATAGCCATGAAGAGGTGGACACAACCGATGGAGTGAAGATCTATATTGGAAAAGAATGGGTTCATCTGAGAAAAAGTAATACTGAACCGATCATTCGAATTTATTCAGAGAGTCAGGATGAAGCATCTGCAAATGCTTTGGCTGAAAGGATGATCCGGGAGATCAAAGCTCTTGTTTAAGGCATAGGCTCTTTTTCTCGAAGAAAATAGGGATCTACATTGAACGTCACATCCAGAAATGCCTTGACGCATGCAAAGTATTCTCGGATCTTGGTCTTGAGTCCACTCATCTTTTTGACGTCCCGAGCATTATAACCAATAACAGAAAGTCCATTCTTACGTCCTATGTATACTGCTCTTTGATTATGAAATTTCTGTGACACAACAACAAATTCATCCTGACCGAAAATTCGATTCGCCCGAATCACTGAATCATACGTGTCAAATCCGGCGTAATCAAGAAAAATCTTATTCTCCGGCACCCCCCTTCTCATCAACTCCTCTTTCATGTCCAGTGGTTCATTATAAGCCTTTGTTCCATTATCACCAGAGATCAGTATCTGTTTGATTTTTCCCGCTTCAAATAATTCTACACAAGCTTTTATCCGCAAATAGAAATACTGATTAGGCATCCCGTTCTTCAGTGTTCTTGATGTTCCAAGAAGTAATCCTGTCTTCTTCTCAGGTACTTCTTTTAGCGAATTATACAAATGATTTTTACTGGTGGTAAAAACGGAGAAATTGGCGTAACCAATAACGATTGAGGCTAAACAGAAACCCGCAAGGAATAACCTTATCCATATTTTTTTCTTCATTCTTTTGAACCGAATTTAGATGTTGATGTAACATGAAAGAAAACGAATCAAAATGAAAAAAATTATAATGTTCTCATTAATGGTGATCACTAGTTTTATCACTTTCGGAAATGAAAAAGAGACGATCAAAGGAAGCATAACAGAAGTAACTGTTTATGCTCAGGGAGCACAGATCCACAACAAGGGGAGCTTCACAGTAAAACCCGGTATCACTGAATTGATCATTGAAGGTGTAAGCCCATACATTGATGCAAAAAGTCTTCAGGTTAAAGCCACAGGTAGTGTCGTACTACTTGATTCAAAATATCGACTTTACTATCCGAAACCTGAACCAGTTACCCTTGATGGTTTGCCGTTAAAAGTAAAAAAAGACATCATGCTTCTTGAAGACTCGATCAAGAACATGAATTATGATATTCAGGAAATACAGGACGAGATCGATGTTCTTAATTCCACCAAAAGCATCCTATCCAACAACGGAGCAATCAGAGGTCAAGGAAAAGTAAATGATTCGATCAATCTTTTGAAACAAGCCATTGACTATTACTCAGTAAAGATGATGGAGATCAATAAAAAATTACAAGTGCTCAACCGCAGAAAGTCCGAAAAACTAACGAAAAGAGCTGGAATGGATGAGCGTTTGAAAAATCTACAGAACTATCAGAATAACAATAACCTGAATCCGAAAAACAATGGTCCGATACATCAAATTGTGATCACCCTTTCTTCAAAAGAGGTAGTATCTGGAAAACTGTCTTATTCTTACCTTGTATCACAAGCAGGTTGGACACCAATGTACGATCTTAGAAGTGAAGGTATTTCCGGAAAGATCAACCTTACCTATAAGGCACACATTTATCAGAATTCTGGTCTTGACTGGGAAAATGTAAAGCTGAATGTTTCTACAAACAATCCATACCAGAATAAAACGAAGCCAACACTTCACCCTTGGTACGTTGACTATTACACCTATCGAAATGACAGCTATAAAAAGCAAAATTTAAATGCTGCCCCTACGATGGCGAGAGAAGAATTAAGTCAAAAAGGATATAGCTATTCAAACAGTGTGACTACAGAAGATATAGAGGCGCAAACAGCGGCGGAATTTGTTCAGGTTGTTAGACAACTTACATCTGCTGAATTCAGGATCGATCTTCCGTATTCGATCAAATCCAATAATGAGCAACACATGGTTTTGATTAAAACAGTTGATCTCGATGCAAACTATAAGTACTACACGGTTCCGAAACTTGATCAATCTGTTTACCTTGTTGCACAGATTACTAAACTTGATGAGCTAGGTCTGGTTCCAGCATCAGCAAACATATTCTTCGA
>CALCCB010000043.1 GCA_937899625.1 uncultured Bacteroidota bacterium | reverse complement strand
AACCGCCCTGGATGATGTCGTGATCTCTTGTGTGAACTCAGTAGGGGTAGATCTGAATACAGCGTCACCCTATCTGTTGAGTTATGTATCAGGACTGGGCCCAGCTTTGGCTGAAAATATCGTTGAATACCGAGCTGAAAATGGCCGGTTTGATAGCAGGGAAGAATTAAAGAAGGTAAAGCGCTTAGGTGAAAAAGCCTATGAGCAAGCCGCAGGTTTTTTGAGAATTAGAGAAGGAGGGAATCCGTTGGATAATTCAGCGGTTCACCCAGAAAGTTATAAGATCGTAGAGAAAATAGCCAAGAAAAAAGGCATGTCTGTCCCTGAATTGATAGGGAATAAGGAAGTCCTTTCCAATCTTGATAAGAGAGAAGTTGAAGGAGTCGATGAGTATACGTTCAATGATATTATTTCAGAATTGATCAAACCTGGAAGGGATCCAAGAACGTCAGCCAAAGTTTTGGAATTTGACAGTTCAGTGAGAACGATCAATGACCTGAGAACAGGGATGACTCTGCCAGGAATTGTTACTAACGTAACTGCTTTTGGTGCTTTCGTGAATATAGGGATCAAAGAAAATGGACTCATCCACATATCGAATCTGTCCGATCAATTTGTCTCCGATCCTTCAATGGTTATTTCATTGCATGAACATGTTGTGGTTGAAGTTATAGAAGTGGATGTTCAACGTAAAAGAATTGGTTTGAAAAGAAAATAGGATTTTGTACCTTTCGGTCGACTAACTAAAACATTATGAGAACACTACTACTAAAAATTACGCTTGGTTTGATTTTCTTCGTAGGGACTTCGCTTACTGCGTTGGCTCAGCCAATGATCAATACTCAGGATGTTTCGAACCCAAATTCGTGTGACGGTGCCGCATGGTTTTCGGATTCAACAATGAATTCAACTACGATCTTCTGGCAAGGAAATGGGACGGTATTACAGCAGGGAGGATACGGAATTACTGGACTTTGTGCTGGCACGTATACTGTAACCTACCAAGATGCGGGCGGAAATAATATCACTCTAACCTTTATTATCAGTGCGACGAACGATCCATGTGCAGGATTCTACACGGTAGGTCAGTCCACGGATGTGAGTGCAGCTGGAATGTGTGATGGAACTGCTTGGATGACAACTACAGGCGGAACTGCTCCTTATACCTATACTTGGAGTCCAGGTGGACAAACCGTACCACAAGCGGGAGGCCTATGTGAAGGAACTTATACGATAGTAACTGTAGATGCCAATGGTTGTGCATATACCGAGCAGATCACAATTGGCAATGGGGCAAATACTGTGGACTCTACAATAATCATCAATAACGGAACTCCGAATGGAGGTGTAATAGATACTCTGGGTAATATTACACTTGATGATTGCGTGATCGATATTACTACTATAGATAGTGTATATGTAAATGGAGTGATCACAGGTGTAGATTCAGTTACTGTTACTTGGGTGGTCATTGATACATTGGGGGTTACTGTTCAAACGTATACGGTATCTTATCCTTCCCCAAATACAGCCGGAAATTACTCAGTGGTGATCACGATAACATGTCCTCAACGAGCTTCAGGAATAAATACTTTGGTTGCTTACGATTATGTCGAACTTCAGGAAGCATCAGTTAATGATGTGCAGTTCGAGAAACTAAGGGTTATCAATCCATTTAACGATGAGCTAATCATTTCAGGTTTGGAAGCAGGATGGGATTTAATGGTGACGGATATGTCAGGAAGAGTTGTTCATCAGTCAAATGTTGAAAGTAAAGTGACTAGTATCAATTCAAATGCGTGGTCAAACGGAATGTATATCATTCATGTCATGGATAATAATGGTGCTATGATCGATATGAAAGTGATCAAATAAGCAAAAGGAAATAACATAAGAAAGGGAGGCTATTGCTTCCCTTTTTTCTTGAAAATAAATCCTGATTTAACCGTTAAATCTGAAGGGAAATTTTTCTCATACAAGGATCCTGTTCCTAATCCTTGTGGTAAATCATTCTGATATTCTGCTGTGAGTTGACAGATCACGTCCAATCCGATATTGCTTTCAAGTGCAGAGGTCATCCACCAAGGGATTTCCCGTTCTTCAGCCAATTTGATCCATTCTTGGGTACCGCTTATTCCTCCGTGCAAGCTTGGTTTCAGGATGATGAATTGAGGTTGAATTGTTTCCAACAACTCGATTTTGGACCCCTTTTCATTTATTCCGATCAATTCCTCATCCAAAGCAATAGGAGTTGGGGTAGACCGACAAAGATCACACATTTCGGACCAGTTCCCGGCAGGTATTGGTTGTTCAATGGAGTGGATCTCTAAATCAGCAAGAGCTTGCAAAATTGCGGGTGCAGTACTTGGGTTAAAAGCTCCGTTCGCGTCTACTCGTAAGGTGATTTGATCTGAACTGAATTCCTTTCGAATATTTCGGAGGAGCTTCAATTCCTCTTCAACATCGATTGCGCCGATCTTCATTTTGATCGTTTTGAAACCAGCATTCAATTTCTCCTGGATTTGCTCCTGCATATACGGTAATGATCCCATCCAGATCAATCCGTTGATGGGCAATGACTTTGTTCCATGAAAGAACTCGTTGTCGAAATACATTCGATTTCCTCCGTTGTTTAGATCGAGAAGAGCACTTTCAAATGCAAATTTCAACGCGGATTGATTTTTCAATTCTTCATTCGCTAATGCACCTGAATTAAACCGATCAATGTATTCCTCGATTAAAGCATTGTATTCTTCCAGAGTCGTAAATTCTGGAGTGAGCCCCGGAATGATGGACACTTCTCCTAATCCTGAAGTTACGCCCTCAGAAATCTCTAATATCCAGGAATGTTTGATGGTGAGTTCGCCTCTGCTCGTACCAGCTGGTCTTTTAAAATGTAAAGGATGATATTGAATGGTTGCTTTCAATAGTTACAAGTTCAATCCTATCGAAGTAAGAATGGCATGAGCGAATGTGAGCAATGCCACTTTTTTAAGTTCTGGATCAAATTCTTTTGGGTCTCTCACTGCCATGACCTTTCGTACATGGAGAAAAAGAAAAACAAAAGGTATCAAACCAATGAAAACATAAGAACTTGTGCAGTCAACCATGTAATAAAAACTACAGATAAATGCTCCAGTGATGAGTAATGAATGATAAAGCTTACTGTAATTTGATCCCATTAGCACGACTACCGTGTTCTTGCCGGAGTTTCTATCGTTTTGAATATCTCGCATATTATTCAAATTCAAAACAGCAGTACTCAATAATCCTATACTACAAGCTGGAAGAATATTCATCCACTCAAATTGCTTTGAATAAAGAGAATAAACTCCAAGTACACTCACAAGACCAAAAAAGATGAAGACCATTAGGTCGCCAAACCCATGATAACCATATGCTTTTTTACCTACCGTATATGTAATGGCTGCGGCTATGCAAAGCGTTGCTAAAATTCCATAGAACCAGATCATTTCTGTCCCCATGTTTGTCGTTCCAATAAAAATGAGCCAAGAAGAAGAGGCCAAACTTAAAATGGAGAAAAGAATGACCGCATTCCGCATTTGTTTTTTGGAAATTTCTCCCGACTGAACACTTCGAGTGGGACCAAGACGATTATCGTTGTCTGTTCCTTTCAATGAATCTCCCAAGTCATTGGCTAGATTAGATAGAATCTGAAACAGAATAGTGGTGATGAGAGAAAAAATGAAAATGGATGAATTCCAGTAGACTTTTTCAAATGCAATGAAGCTACCCGTGATTATTCCTGATAATGATAAGGGAAGTGTCCTTAAACGAAATGCTTTTAACCAGGCTTTAACTTTGCTCATTTGACAAAGTTAATCAATGATCGGTATTAACTCTTAACAATTCAAATCTGCAACAATATATTCTGCATACATAATAAATAATTATTTTTGTTTCCATGGAGCAAAATAAAAGACCAGAATTGTGTGAAATGCTTGGAATTGATTTTCCGGTAATTATGGCACCAATGTTTTTGGTGAGTAATCAAAAAATGATCATTGAGGCTATTCGAAGTGGTATTACTGGGGCTATTCCGGCATTAAATTATCGAACGACGGATGAACTAAGAAATGCAATTCGAGAGATAAGGTCTTCTGTTGATGGTCCTTTTGGAATCAATCTGATCGTAAATAAGTCCAATTTTCTATACAAAGAACAGTTGAAGATCTGTTGTGAGGAGAAAGTAGATTTTATTATCACCAGTTTGGGTTCACCGGAAGAAACGATTCGCGAATCGCACAAAGCTGGAGTTAAGGTTTTTTGTGATGTTACCGATGTGAAATACGCTAAAAAGGTTGAATCACTTGGTGCAGATGCTCTAATTGCAGTAAACAAAGAAGCAGGAGGTCATGCTGGTCCTTTATCCTATAAAGAGCTGGTTCCACAATTAATAAAAGAATGTAAGATCCCTGTCATATCAGCTGGTGGAATAGGCACCGGTGGAGGCATTAAGGAAATGATCAATCTTGGTGCAGCCGGAGTATCAATGGGAAGTATTTTTATTGCTTCCGATGAAGCGCCGGTTACTAAAGAATATAAACAGGCTTGCGTAGATTTTGGGGCAAAAGATATAGTGATGACTACCAAACTCTCCGGCACTCCTTGTACAGTGATTAATACTCCTTATGTTCAACAGGTCGGAACCAAACAGAATTGGTTAGAAAGAACTCTTAACAAGAATAAAAAACTTAAAAAGTGGTTCAAGGCATTGACATTTATGAGAGGCATGAAAAGCCTTGAAAAGGCTGCATTCAGCTCCACTTATAAAACGGTGTGGTGTGCTGGTCCCTCTATTGAGCATGTAAGATCAGTTCGTCCTGTCAAAGAAATCGTTGAACAGTTAAAATTGGAATACAATGGTTGATCCGAAGAAACCAACCCTTGGTAAAATGAAATGGCTTTTGTTTTTACTGAGCCATTTTAAAATTCCCATGATTGGCTTTGTTAGACCCAAATTACTTTTCATTGATGACGATCAAGTCAAAGTGAGGATCAAGCTTAGAAGAAGAACTAAGAATCATTTAAACAGCATGTATTTTGGATCGCTTGCGGTTGGTGCTGATATTGCAGGTGGTATACATACCTTTTATCATGCGGGAACAATCCCCGACAAAAAATTGTCATTTGCTTTCAAAAGCATGAATGCTGAATTCTTGAAGCGAGCTGAGACGGACGTTATCTTTGAATGCAAGGAAGGTGGTAAGATCAAACAAGCAATTATTGACAGTTCGCATAGCGCTGAACGAAAGAATATTCAGGTCATAGTTACCGCGTCTGATTTAAAGGGAGAAATTGTTGCAACCTTCGATATGGGAGTTTCTGTCAAAATGATTTGATTCTTCTATCTTTGCTCAAAATATCGTGATGAAATTTATTACTGCGATTGAGCTGAAAAAGAGAATGGATGCGGGTGAAAACATCTGCGTCATTGATATCCGTGAACCTTATGAATATCAATTCTGCAACATTGGATCTTTACATATTCCTATGGCCGACCTCGCAAGTCAAATCGATAAATTACCAGAAAAATCCACGAAAGTCTTAATGTGTAAATCGGGTAAAAGAGCTGAAGCCCTTGGAAATCTGATCACGGTAGAATTTGGGATTGATGTATTGATTCTGGAAGGTGGTATTACTGCCTGGAAAGAAGAAGTTGATAATTTTTTAGAGCTCGATTAATGAAGAAGAGAACACCACTGGAGCTTGCTTTGATTTCCGTTAGAGGAGTAGCTATGGGAGCTGCCGATGTTGTGCCAGGTGTATCTGGAGGTACTATCGCTTTTATTTCAGGTATTTATGAAGAATTGATCTCGAGTATTAATAATATTAATCTTCAGGCATTTCAAATTCTTAGAAAAGAAGGACTGAAAGCAGCTTGGAATTATGTGAATGGCACATTCTTGCTTTTCCTTTTGATGGGTATTGGAATTAGTATTGCTTCACTTTCAAAGCTTGTACTTTTTCTATTGGAAAATCATCCTGTCGAGATCTGGAGTTTTTTCTTCGGTTTGGTCGTTGCTAGTGCCTGGTTGGTATCCAAATCAATAAAAAGTTGGGATTGGAAGGTTATTCTTTCTTTGCTCGTGGGAGTTGTAATCGCCTATTTCATTTCTTCAGCTCAAACGGTAGCTCATGTTGAAGCCAAATGGTATTTATTCTTGAGTGGTGCGATTGCCATTTGTGCTATGATCCTGCCTGGAATTTCAGGTTCATTTATTTTGGTTCTGATGGGTTCCTATCATACAGTTTTAGGTGCCATTCATGATAAAGATCTAACCATATTATCACTTTTTGCCTCAGGTTGTTTGTTAGGGATTCTAAGTTTTGCGCGAGTTTTGAAATTTCTGTTTTCTAAGTTCAAAGAGATTACAATTGCTCTTTTAACCGGATTTATGATCGGATCGCTCTATAAAGTGTGGCCGTGGAAGATAAATATTGGAGATGCCCCTATGATCATTCATTCAGACGGAAGAGAAGAATGGATGAAAGCGAATGTATTACCAGGAGATTTTCCAAATGATCCACATTTACTTCTTGCGATTGGCTGTGCTGTTTTAGGATTCGCACTCATTGTTGTTCTGGAAAAATTCGCACCAGAAGAATGAGGACATTCGGCTTGATAGGAGAGAAACTTGGTCACTCTTTCTCGAAAAACTTTTTTACCCAGTACTTTACAGCAAACGACATAGACGCTGAGTACTTGAATTTTGAGTTGGGAAATATCACCGAATTAACCGGTCTATTCACACAGGATCTATCTGGTTTAAATGTTACGATTCCATTTAAAGAAAGCGTAATAGCTTATCTTGATGAGGTGTCGGATGAAGCAGCCCAGATCGGGGCAGTGAATTGTATCTCATTTAGAGAAGGGAAAGTTATTGGGTATAATACGGATGCATATGGATTTCATAACTCGATTAAGCCTTTCTTGACGAATAAACATGAGAGGGCTCTAATTTTTGGCACCGGTGGCGCGTCCAAAGCTGTTGCTTATGTGCTGAGGTCGATAGGAGTAGAAGTGTTTTTTATTTCAAGATCCCCAAATGGACCCCGCAGCTTTGGTTATGAGGATATCAATGAGCAAATGATGAATAGTTGTAAGCTAGTAGTGAATTGTACACCGATAGGAATGTATCCTGATGTGAATTCATCTTTGCCAGTTTTAGCCCAAGCCATCTCGGAAGAACATTTGTTTGTTGATCTTGTTTACAATCCTGAGTTGACGAAGACAATGGAGATTTTTCTAGAGAGAGGTGCGACGGCAATAAATGGTGAAGCTATGTTGAAGCTTCAAGCCATGAGGTCCTGGCAGATTTGGAATTCATAGACATGGAACTTGCAGAATTAATAAGAGAGGGGGAGCATTTACATCAAGATTTTAAATTCCGTGTAGATGATCAACGGAAAATAGCAAAGACTCTGTGTGCATTTGCAAATACGGATGGAGGCCGGCTGCTTATCGGAGT
>CALCCB010000042.1 GCA_937899625.1 uncultured Bacteroidota bacterium | reverse complement strand
ATGGAAATTCGCACACTACCTTCAGAATTTCATCCAATGGTTTTATTTCTTTTGATAATACCTTGACAAACAGCGGTTGCTGTTCCGGACCGATTTTGCCATCTGCTTTCGATCCAACGAATATTATCGCATTAGGATGGAACGATTTGAATCCCTCAAATGGTGGGGCAATCGGATACACTACGATCGGAACGGCTCCGAATCGTATTGCAATTGTAAATTTCAATGCTGTTCCTCATTTCGGTGGTGGCGGAACTCCGGTTACTGCTCAAATTAAGCTGTTTGAAACAACTAACGTTTTAGAAATTCACGTGACCAATAGTATCACTGACGGGACAGAACACACCATCGGAATTGAAAATGCAGCCGGATCTTGTGCATCAACAGCAACCGGAGCCAATGGAGACGCCGCTGCGTCGGTAACAAACACAATGATCCAGTTCACTCCTGCTGGTGCTGCCTATTACATGCATACCACCGGTTTGACGAATGCTCCGTATGCAGGTGCACTGACTTCTTTCACATTGACCAATGACGAATATTCGGCGCTTTTACCAATTGGTTTTTCGTTCGACTTCTATGGAAATAACTACACTGATCTTAGAGTTTCGTCCAATGGATTCATCACGTTCGATCAGGTTTCTGCCAACACAGGAAATACGGCCGGTACTCTTCCGGATAACGCTGATATCAATGACATCATTGCTTTTGCATGGGCTAACCTTGATCCATCTGCTGGAGGAACAATGGGATATACAACCATTGGAACTTCACCAAATCAAGTGATGATCATCGACTTCAATGGCGTTGCTCACAATGGAGCAACAGGTACTCCTGTTTCGGTTCAGGTTAAATTGTATGAAACATCAAATATCATTGAGGTACATTCTACATCCAATACATCTGATGGTTCTGCTCAAACACTTGGATTAGAGAATTCAACGGGAACTGAAGCCCTTTCCCCAACAGGTTTGAATAACTCTACAAGCTTCGCGGTGAACAATGAAATGATCATGTTCTATCCATACTACACAGCGGTTGAATTTACCGATGTAATAAGTCTTACAGACGTGACCCCTCCTGTTCCGGATATGGCAACTTTACAGGATATTACTGCGCAATGCCAGGTAGATATTATTCTTGATCAATTCGCCATCGACAACTGTTCTGGATTCATTTTTGGAACAAACGACGCCGTATTTCCGATCACATCCTCTACTACGATTACATGGTCGTATGACGACGGAAATGGGAATGTAGCCACACAAACCCAAAACGTGATCATTAATGATAACATCGCTCCTGCCTTGCCTGGTTTCGAGATCACGATCTCTTATGGTGCTACATTCCTTGATGAATCAACATGGACACTTACGGATAACGGCGGAACCATTGTTGCTTCGGGAGGTCCTTATTCTTCAGGGAATACAGGTGATGTAGCTGACCTAGTGACCATTGCAGGCGGTAACGGTCCATACACTTTCTTTGGATCAACAACCGGAACATTCATGGACAACGTAATGGATTTTGAAATCACATGCAACGGAACTGTCCTTGCAAATGGAACGGTGGCAGCAAATACGACTTCTACTGTGAACAACATTGCATCTTGTAATCCTCTGGGTGATTACGTTTCTTGTACGAATGTAAACTCTCTACCTGCCGTTTCTGCAGAAGACAATTGTAATGGCACGATTGCTGGAACAAATGATGCTGTATTCCCAATTACAACCAATACAACTGTGACTTGGACGTTCGACGATGGAAACGGAAATATTTCAACGGCGACGCAGGAAGTGATCATCGGAGACATTGAAGCTCCTGTTCCTGATGTAACCTCTTTACCAGCGATCACGGAGATCTGTGAAGTAATCAACCTGACCGTTCCAACTGCATTTGACGCTTGTTCGGGAACTGTATCTGCTTCAACGACAACGATGTTGCCGATTACATCAACAACAACAGTAACCTGGACCTATACTGACCTCGAAGGAAATACTTCCAGTCAGAATCAGGTAGTGAACATCACAGACATCACGCCTATATTAAGCTTGAATGTTGCAACGATCACCGTTACTAATCCTGTAATTGGTAGTACTTATCAATGGGTAGATTGCGACAATGGTAACGTGCCGATCGTTGGGGCAACCGGCGAATCGTACACTCCTGTAGTTACTGGAAACTATGCGGTTGGAGTAACCAACGGAAACTGTACTGAAATGAGTGCTTGTCAATTGGTAGACTTTAGTGGAATTGATGAAGTGGATCTAACAATGATTCAGATCTATCCAAACCCTTCAAACGAGATCGTTTACATTGAAACTGCTAATGCGGGATCGATCGAATTGTATGATCTAACAGGTAAGCTGATTACACAATTGAAGACTGATGGAAAAACGACGATCAATACCCAAACACTTTCAACAGGAACTTACAATGTAAGATTCCTGAGTGATTCAGGTGTTACGAACGTTAGTTTGTTGATCAATCGATAATGAACCTTTTTTGGATAAAAAAGGGCTCACTTCGGTGGGCCTTTTTTATTGAGCATTGAACATGGACAGCTTCGCTGTGAGAACCGAGAGCCGAAACTAATTCCTAATTCCCAATTACTAATCACTAAATACCAATTACTTTCAAAAGTCGTTCTCGATACAACGGCCGTCAATTTGAGTTTTCTTTGAAAAAGAAAGTATCGAGAATAGGCCGCCACTCGAACTGACGTGGTTTGAACAAGGACCGCTTCGCTGATAGATTAAAGACCGTTTCACTGTGAGAATCGAGAGCAGAGACGAATAACTGATCACTGTTTACTAGTTACAAATCACTAATTACCAATCACCTTCAACTTTTAACTTGTCCCTTTCAACTTAAAAATTATTCCTTGTACGTGAGTCCGATCTTTCCGGTCATTTTATAGAGCTCCAGGAAGGCGTCCATTTTGTTGAACTGATTCTCATAGTGCTGCATCAGGGTGTTGGAATAGTTGTTCTCAAATACGGACAGGTCGATAGAGGTGATAGTTCCCAGCTCAAAACGCTTCTTCGCCTGATCCCACGCTTTAGTGGCATAATCCAGATTTTCAGAAGAGATCTCCACCAGACGACTTCTCATCACATACATCTCAAGCAGGTTTACCATGGTTATTTTCAAGGTCTGTTCCATACTTGTCGTGTTCAATTCAGCGATCTCCTCCTGGATCTTGGCCACGTCATACGCACGCTTTGTTTTCCAGTTATTGAACAAATTGTATCGCAAGCTGAAGTTCCCGTAATACTGCATCGATTGCGTATTCATCTCCAAACCGTTATCTACATTCAGCTGTCTGAACCAGCCCCATGACGGATTAACCCCTGCCTGAAATGTTAAGGTTGGGTATAAAAATGATCGTTGGTAATGGGTCGCCGTCTTCTGAAGCTCAAGAGCGATATACTGATTCTTTAAATTCTGGTTGTTGGATAACAAGTCGTTGATGGCTTGATCCTTTTCGATCAACGGAAAAGCGATCTCCAATTGATCGATCAGCTCAGGAAAACTTGCCGCGCTTGGTTCCTCCGAATTATTCATCAACAGCAAAAGATTTCTCATGGCATTTTCATAGGAGATCTTCTGCAACATGTAATTGGTACTATCTGTCAACAACTGATTTCTGAACTGAAGCAATTCAAGGGAAGTAGACTTTCCATACTTCTCCTTCAGCTCATAATATGCGACTCTTTCTCTGGAATAATCAAGCAGTGAACTGTAAAGATTCATTCGTTCTTTCTGAAGTCTCGCTGTGTAATACGCCTTCATAACGTCCTGAGCGGTCGTTTCGATCACGA
>CALCCB010000041.1 GCA_937899625.1 uncultured Bacteroidota bacterium | reverse complement strand
AAAATACACCTTAACTTTAGTCAAAATCCTGCCCTAATATTGGGGAGCATTACATAATTCATTTACGAACTGCATAGAAGATGAAGGGAATTACTGATGTTTGAAAAAATAGTAGCACTTAGATAGTAAGCCAGCCCACACTGCAGTTCTGATTTGCAGGAACAAAACCTATAACTTGACAGTCACGCTATACAGCTTCTTTTTCACGATAGAAGATATGCATGATCAGAAAATGTGGTAGGCTGATGCAGGCTATGAAAATGAAGAACTGAGCCCACAGGTCATTCATTGAGTTCAATTGTACTGCATTGAAAAGGATCAGTAGAAGGATTATCAGTGCACCTAACGTGTACCAAGCCGCCTGTTTGTATAGTTCTGAAGAACTCATTTTCAGCCCTTTTTGAAGATGTTTCCAAGCGTTGTTGCTGTGTTGTATGATGAAATACAATCCGAAGGAAATAATTAACGGGGCCTGAATGCCAAGTAAAAGAAGGAAAATTAGACCATAATTTGATGCGCTTTTAGAAAAGAAACTCTCCGTGAGGATATATAGAAAAGAAGAAGTTGATAAAATCAAAAACACCCATTTTACGTTCAATGAATTGAATGTATAATTTGCATTCAGATGTGAAATAATGGTTAATGATTCTTCGACGTGTGTTCCTATTATGCAGAGTAGAATACTTAATCCAAGGAAAAATGATCGTACAATGGAAACCGGATTGTGCGTCTTTGTACGAAATGAAATCAATTCGGATTCACCAAAATGTAGCGAAGAAAATACGATGAATAGGATCAACGAAAAGGTGGGGAAGAGAAGCCAAATCAAATAAAACAATGCTATCGTAATACAATACTTCAGAAGAAAACCTGAAAGGGAAAACTTGTTGTCTTTAATCAACAAATGATCTAGTGCACCATGCGGGATACCTATTACCAAGAGTCCAATCGCGAGGATCACATATCCAAAATTCAGTGCAGCATCAGCACTAAATTGTGCCAGTATTGAATAGCTTAACATGAACATTAAGGATGCCATGTAGCGCAGCTGTTTTTTGTGCTTAAAGTAATGGTAGACGGCCCTTAAAAATGGCCCAAAAGGAAGCATAATGAATATTTTTAGCTCTTCATAATAAGTCGTCTTCTCATCCAAAAATTTGAAGATGTCCGTTGCGGTGTGTTTTTCAAATAAGCGTGTAAATATCGTTTTTCCTTTATCTGGCCATCGCAGCAGAATGATCAACAGTAGGGTATCATAGAACCTAAACCTTTTTTTTCGGTGAATGTTGACTTTATTGAAATTACCGTAATCCTTTTTTGAGATACGATCAGTGACCTCCAGCGCGAAAGAATACATATTCTTGAACCCGTAACCTGTGCTCGGTTTAATCAAATTAGCCGCTGTTCCCGTATTGAGAATTCCCGGATAATTACTGGGTTCATTCTGGAATGTGGTCATTGGGATGCACCCTTTTTCTTCAGCTATTATTTCATAAGTACCCCATTCTTTTGAAACATAGTTTCGTAAAACTATATTCACCTCCTCTTGATTGAGTTCTTCCGACCCAAATCGCGTAAGCTCGACTAGAGCCTCCTGTTGATTGAATGGGATAACATACATGAATTGGGTGAAACCATTTTGCTCAACATTGAAATTCATCATCTCAAAAGACGTATGATCTAAAACAGGTTTTTCACATTTTATATGAAGACCTATAAAGGTTTGTTTCAAATGGATTTCTTCCTCGCTCATCTCTGAGAACACTGGTGGCCTGCTGTCGAAAACATACCTCGACCGGTATCTACTGCCCGAGGTGGAAATACGGTATTCGTCGGCTTCAAATTCGATGGCAACAACCTCATCTCTCAGAATGATGATATTTTCATCGAACAACGTTTTCAAAGTAAATTTGTACAGATCAATACTTCGAATGTAGAAATAGGGTTGAGTTGAAATATCTTGCAGTTGGCTGCTACTAACTTTCAATTTTTCAAATGAGTGGGAGATTATGGGTGCCAGATCATGAACTATTGAATCATTGCTATCTGCCCAGAAACAATATGTTTTATCGTTTTCCGCTTTCTTGGAAGGCTCAATGATCAGGACTTGCTTGTCTTTCAGCAGTTCATTCTTTAACAAAGAAAGCAGTATCAAACTGTTACTGGCTCCAAGTCCAATGAAAGTAAAATCAAAAGTTTCATCTCCAACTGACCGGATTTCGAACGTCATACTCTACATTGTGCTTAATGGTAAAAAAAATAGAGGCTACATCTTACGCCGTAGCCTCTATTATTATCAATCGGTAACCGTCTCTATGGCGCGAGTCGCGCAAATAAAACAACAGCCACCAAATTATTGATTAGAATCAGACTTTGCTAATGTGTAGATTACCAATCCGAAGCCGATTTTATTCACTGCGTCACCAATGTTATAAACGACGTCCATCCATGGGTTATTCAACTCACTTCCGAACATTCCGAAAAGACCTCCTGGTGTTCCAATGATGTATCCAAGTGGATAGATCGCCCATCCAACCAAAACAAACCAAGCAAGAATTCTTGTCGCTTTAGCAACTGATGGTCCAGCGGTCTGAGCCAAGCTCGCAACCTCTCCAAACCATACTAGGTATGCAATGTAAAAATATGCTGCCCCTGAAAGAACGCCCCACAATACACTGTTGTCTCTGTCCGTTGCTTCTCCGAAGAAACCTGTTACCAACATCACAA
>CALCCB010000040.1 GCA_937899625.1 uncultured Bacteroidota bacterium | reverse complement strand
CACCAAAAAATACTCCTGCTCCCATCCCAAGGTGGCCACCACCTTGGTGACGTTCTTGTCGAAATACTGACACACTTCAGAAGCGGCCTTGTCCACTGCCGTGAGGGCTTTGAGCAGTGGCGCTTTGTTGTCGAGCGACTGTCCTGTGTATGCGATAAAGATGGTGGGAATGCACAGCGTCTCTCCGATCAAAAACGGAGGGCTGCTCGGATCCCACAGCGTGTATCCCCGTGCCTCAAACGTATTGCGAATGCCTCCGTTGGGAAATGAGCTTGCATCCGGCTCTTGCTGAACAAGCAAAGAGCCATCAAATTTTTCGATGACCCGGCCGTCGGAAGTTGGCGTGATAAAGCTGTCGTGCTTTTCAGCTGTTGCTCCTGTCAAAGGCTGAAACCAGTGTGTATAATGCGTAGCTCCTTTTGTCAAAGCCCAATCTTTCATAGCTGAAGCTACCTGATCTGCCATTTTACGATCCAACTGAGTTCCATTCTGAATGGACTCAGCCATTGATTTAAACGCTTCTGAAGGAAGATACTCCCTCATTACTTCCATATGAAATACGTTCTGACCAAATAAATCAGATAATTTCCCATTGTACTCAATGTATTTTGGTGTTCTGTTCAACACATCCTGATAAGCTTGCTGCCTTTTTGTTGCCATTTTTGAAAGATTTTGTGCAAATGTACTTCAAATTTAAACCCTTAATTAAAATTTTTAATGATTTTTTATCAACACCCCCTGTTTAGAAAGGGGGTCTCTTGAAATTTTTAATATTTTTCCTTTAAATAAGCCTAAAAACCCATTTAACTCGTTACTTTTTCATCAATTTCAATTATCTTTTCAAAAATTATCCGCTTGAAAACGTTCTTCTACCTTTTAGTCGTCTTTTTAAACACAACCTTGTTCTCTCAGGATACAATCGTAATACAATACCCGTTAAAACCAGAGCTACTTCCAGAAAAGCTAAACGATACAATAGTTATTAATAGTCCAATGGACGGCACCATACTATTCGGCACCACCCTTTTACCTAATACTTCTAACCAGGTATATCTGTATGGTTTTGGATTGTACTTGCAAAGCATGAATGGTTCAGAATGCATGAATGACATGGGGAAACCTGAGAGCTTTGCTGATTTTGTCCAGAATATTGATCTCACAGACACCAGTCTCCTCGTCAATATCCAGATAAGTGCGA
The DNA here is from genome assembly GCA_937899625.1 of uncultured Bacteroidota bacterium. GTDB lineage: Bacteria > Bacteroidota > Bacteroidia > Flavobacteriales_D > Crocinitomicaceae > M0103. The sequence continues at coordinate 39,575 of CALCCB010000040.1, read as the reverse complement.
ATTGCTGCCACTCTTTCCTTGGAGACGCATCAGTCGTAGACGACACAATTTTTCAATTGATCTATTACGGTTATGGCGCAGGGTATTGCGCGTGCAACTGTTGTTTTGGACTCACTTATTATTTTACCAGAGAAGATTATGGCAGGGAAGAATTTGATCGGATTCGATATGTCATGATCAATGAAGACAGGAATCATCTTTACCCATTCAGGAAATGATCAACGATTAATTAGTCGCTTAAAGAATGGAATATCATACGTAAGCTCAGAAACCTTATTCGGATCAAAAACTCTGGCAGCAAATTCCTTGATATCATTTCCGTCGATCGAATCAATGATCTCATGGATATGAACGATCGAATCGATCTCATTATGGATCAGGATATTCTTTGCATGACTAAACATGAGCTCAAGATTAGAGTCCAGAGACAAAGCAATATGCCCCTTCAATTGCTCTTTGGATTGCTCAAGCTCATCCGCAGGAATTCCCTCACGGATCACCTTATCCAGCTCTGAACTAACCAATTGAATGCATTCTTTCAAATATTTCCTATCGGTACCCAGATAAATGGTCCAGAATCCTGAGTCAGAATAAGACGAATATCCTCCTTCGATATTATAGGCATATCCTTTTTCTTCACGAATCAGAAGAGACAACTTTGAATTAGAGGCTGGCCCACCCAGATAGTTGATCAATAGCGCCATCAGCCTTCTTTCATCATCATTATAAGAAGGTGCTATTCCTCCCAGAACATAATGAACCTGACTGTTCGCATTCTTCTTAAGTACTTTGAACGGTTTTACCAATTTAGGCGCCACCACATTAATTCCGTTATCTTTTCCTTTTATGGATCCAAAATACTCTTCCAACTGCGATTTCAACGCTTCAATCTCAAAGTTCCCTACAACGGAGACCACCATTCTTTCAGGAACAAATAAGCGATGTACAAAATTTAAGATCTGTTTTCGGGTAAAAGATTTCACTGACTTTTTAGATCCTAAAATATTTTCTCCAAGCGGATGATCTTTGAATAGCAATGCTTCGAAATCTTCGATCAGATTGTCCACAGGTGAATCTTCATAGGAAAGGATCTCATCCAGAACAACATCCTTCTCTTTTTCAATCTCCTCTTCGGGAAAATCAGCATTTTTCACAATATCACTCAAGAGATCCGCTGCGATATCAAAATGTTGTCTTCGAAAAGATGCATAAACACAAAGCTCTTCTTTATTCGTGTATGCGTTCAGCTCACCTCCTACTTTATCCAGATCCGACACGATCTGAATTGAATTTCGCTTTTTAGTTCCTTTAAATATGCAGTGTTCTACAAAATGAGCAAGACCATCTTCCCCTGGCCCCTCAAATCTAGAACCGGAAAGGATCATCACCCCCATATGCGCAACAAATGAATCGCGATGTTCAAAAACAACTCGAATTCCATTGTTTAAAGAAATGATATTTGGATGTATTTCATGCATCAAGGATTCCTTCTAAAAATCTCCCACCTGCTTTCACTCTTTCGATATACGATCCTGTCGTGCAACCTTGATCTTCTACCTTGCCAGAACTCAACCTCAACAGGGCGAACCAGGTACCCTCCCCAATGATCTGGACGAGGAACATCATCCGGAAACTTTTCAGCATACTCATGAACGCGGTCCTCGAGCTCCTTTCTGGAATCAAGCGCATCACTCTGATGAGAAGCCCAAGCTCCGATTTTGCTCCCCCAAGGTCTGGACTCAAAATAAGCATCACTCATTTCTGAAGGAACTCTTTCTACATGTCCCTTTATACTTATCTGTCTTTCCAATTCAGGCCAGAAGATCAGGATGTGTACGTTTGGATTTCTTTCGATCGCTTTTCCTTTGGCACTTGAGTAATTCGTATAAAAAACCAAGCCTTCCTCCATCAGATCCTTCAGATAAACGATCCTGGAGATTGGAAATCCATCTTCACCAATGGTAGAAACGGAGATGGCATTTGGCTCATGAACATTTTTCTCCATTGCTTCCTTTAACCATAAAGTCATTGGCTTCATAGGCTCAACACCTAAAAAGTCTTCCAGCTTTCCCTGATCAAACTGATGATGATCATTTTTAAGAAGTTCGAGAAACTCTTTCATCCATTATTCATTGTCGGTGTACTCATCTTCAAGTTCACTCCCATCTTCATCCAACTCCAAATCCTCATCCGGAGCAGAATATACTTTTCCTTTTGGAGCTAATTCAGGAAGCTCATCTTCAATTTTTGTTCTACTGATCTCTCTGTCCAGATTTTCCGCAGGAGGAAAAATTTCAACAATTGGAGAAAGCATAATTGAAGGGATATGGAAATCCACCAAGTAGGAAGAAAGGCTTTCTTTGATCCTGTCGTATGCATCTTTCGCAGTATGAGCAGAAACCAGAAAGTTCTGAGCTACTTTTTTCTTTTTCTCATCATCCCCATCCTCTCTTTCATAAGTAACTTTCACTTTGTACCACTGATCAGCGTCATCATACATGAAAATATCGTGTAATTCCGTACGAGCGATACCAACCACATTGAATTCTCCTCGAATTACAGCGCCCAACTCTTCATAAATCCTTGCCTCAGCATCTGTAAATGTCATTGCGGCAAGAAGGTAAGGTTCTGAAACTCTCTTAAAAAGTCCGTTTTCTAACTGTTTGGTGTATTTCACCTTGACTGTAAACCAGTTTGTCATAGCGTGTTGTCGTTAATTTTTCGAAAAGCAAAGATACTCAGATTATTCCCCTTTCAGAGAAAATCAAATCGGAAAATGTTAACAATTTGGAGATCAGGTCTGGTATTTCTTACCGTCGCTGTAAACGATAAATGATTTATTGAATAACTTCACCAGCACAGAATTTCCGAAGATCTCGTATTCTGCATCCATCTGATTGGTCAGTTCAACGATCTCACCATCAACCAATGCGCTTACTCCTCCCATTACGTTTCGAAAAGCGATCACGTTGTTCTTGATTAGGTAATCTTTCGGAATCACATTTCCGAGCTGCACTTTCTTTCCATTCTGAAGCGCATAAGCAAAGGTGTTTTCAGTCCAGTACACGATATCATCCTTCACATCCCAGCTACCTGCTCCAAAATTTGACAGCTGGTGCTTTTCACCATCTTTGTAGTACATCAAGTTTCCTCCCAGATCTTCATAAACGATAAAACCTCTTCCAGCCTTGTATTTTTTGATCCAGAATTGTTCAACATCCAGGAATTGTCCTTTATCAAAAACAGCGAAGGTTCTGGTGGTCGGGTCATTGAAGCAAATAATGTCACATCCCGCTTGAAAATCGATCGTTCCATTCCACACACCCAATTCAAATACTTCACCTCTGTACAGGATCTTGAAATAATTTCCATTATCCTTAAAGGCAACAATATTATCTCCAATTGCCTGTGGCATGGAAACATCACCAGTTAGTTGAAGAAACTGCTTGATCTCTTTATTATAATAGACACAAACTGTTTTGAATCTTGTATCCTCAAATACCACGATACTATCTCTAACCGCAAAATTCTGTGCAAAATAGGTCAAGGTTCTTAGCTTTCCCTCATCCCACAAATTCAACGTTGGGCCAATGCTATATGCCATCAAGTGGTCAGAAACCTCATAATTCACATTCATGTTCGAGATATCTTGACGTTCAACACCATTATATACTCTCAGATTGCCTCTATTGTCGATATAAGCCACAAACTCATCACCAGCCTTGAATTCTTTGATTCTCTGAAACTCCAGTTGCCTAAATGTCCCATTTTCAAACGTTCTGAAATAATTATTGAAATCTTCAAACGGTATAACTCGCTGAGCCGAAAGAATCCCCGATGTTAAAATGAGGATGAAGAACAAGATTTTTCTAAGCATGATCAAATTTAAACAAAATCCGAACCATTTTTTCCTCAAAATCAACCACTGGTCAAAATAGCCTACCGATTATCATATCGCATGCCTCAATTCTAGAAAAGATATTTTCTTTGTAACCTATCAAATTTGTTAGTACATGAGAAAAATCATTTTAAGCGGACTATTTATAGTAGGCGCGCTGACAGCAAATTCGCAGCGAAAGATCGAGTTTGTTGAATATGATCTTCCAAACGGGATCCATGTGATCCTACATCAGGAAAGATCAACACCGATCGTTGCAGTTTCTGTGCTGTATCACGTAGGATCAAAGAATGAAAGTACGGAGCGAACAGGATTCGCACACTTCTTTGAACACCTTTTATTTGAAGGATCTGCAAATATTGGCAGAGGAGAGTATTCTGAGCTTGTAGAAAAAAATGGTGGTATGTTGAATGCCAACACTTCTCAGGACAGAACCTATTATTATGAAATCCTTCCTTCTAATCAACTTGAGCTTGGGCTTTGGTTGGAATCTGAAAGAATGCTTCATGCAAAAGTTGACAATACAGGTATTGAAACTCAAAGAAGTGTTGTTAAGGAAGAAAAGAGACAGCGTGTAGATAATCAACCATACGGATCTTTCTTCACGGAAATGTTTGCAAGACTGTTCACTGTTCACCCATATAACTGGGCACCAATCGGAAGTATGGAACACCTTGATGCAGCACAGGAAGAGGATTATGTGAATTTCTATAAGACCTTCTATGTTCCTGCGAATGCAACATTATCAATCGCGGGTGACCTTGACATAGAACAAACTAAAAAGTGGATCGATAAGTATTTTGCTTCTATGCCGAAAGGACAAGCAATTACTTTATTCAGAGACTTTGAGAATCTTTCTGATGCTGATTTCACAGCAAGATATGGCGTTGATAAGTCAAAGTTCGAAGCGAAGGAATTCATGAAATCAAAATCTCCGGAAGCAAAGAAGCTGATCGCTTCTCTTTCTGCAAAACCGATCGATATCCCTCGTCCAGCGAAAGACACTGAAAAATTGACTAGTGTTAAAAAGGATGTGATCTATGATAACATTCAGTTACCCGCGATCTTTATGGGCTACAAATTCCCACCTCAAACCAACGAAGATTCATATGCGCTTGACTTCATGAACGAGGTATTATCTGGTGGTTCTTCATCACGAATCAATAAAACCATCGTTGAGAAAAAGCAAATGGCAACATTCGCTTTCTCATTTAACTATGGCCTTGAAGATGCTGGTCTAGGAATCTTCGCTGCGATCGCATCAGCAGGAAACAGCCTTGATGACATTCAGAAAGAGTTTGATGAGCAGATCGATCTAATGAAAAAAGAATTGATCACTCAGGAAGAATTTGAGAAGATCAGAAACAAGATCGAAAACGATTTCATTAGCTCAAACTCATCAGTTGCCGGGATCGCAGAAAACCTTGCAAACAATCACGTTTACTATGGTACTGCAAACCGCGTGAATACTGAATTGGACAAGTACATGAAAGTTACTCGTGAAGATATTCAACGTGTTGCGCAGAAATATTTGACACAGGATGCGCGTGTGATCCTGCACTATTTACCAAAAGAAGAAAACAAATAAGCTGAGACATGAAAAAGATATTCCTATTTATCGGATTAATTCTGCCTGTGCTGGGAAGCGCTCAGCTTGACAGATCTGTTCGCCCTCAACCGGGGAACGCTCCAAACATTAATATTAAAGATTCAGAAGTTTTCACAACTGCCAATGGTATCACTGTGATCCTTTCTGAAAATCATAAATTACCAAAGGTCTCATTTGACATCTTTACTGGTTCTGACCCAAGGATCGAAGGTAACAAAGCTGGTTTGTCTGATATGGCTGGTGAACTGATCCTGTCAGGAACAGCAAACCGTTCAAAAGACCAATTGGACAATGAGAAGGATTACATCGGAGCTTCACTTGGTGCAAGCTCAACTTCAATTTCTATGTCTTGTCTTACGAAACACATGGACAAAGGTCTTGAGTTGATGTCTGACGTGCTTTTGAATGCCAACTTCCCCCAATCTGAATTCGACAGAATTAAGAAGCAAAACGAATCTGGTTTGATGGCTGCGAAGTCTGATCCTTCAGCGATGGCCAGAAACGCAGAAGTTAAAGTGAACTTCCCGAATCATCCTTTTGGTGGTGTTATGACTGAAGCTACTTTAGGAAACATTACGAGAGCGGACGTTGAATCTTTTTACAGAAGCACTTTTACTCCGAAAGGAAGTTACCTTGTTATTGTAGGTGACATCACTAAAGAGAAAGCAACTGAAGTAGTGAACAAGTATTTTGGAAGCTGGCAAGGTGGAGAAGCTTATATCAATGCTGCGGGTGACGGTAACTTTAACAAAGGTAACCGAGTGATCTTCGTTAAGAAGCCAGGTGCTGTTCAGAGTGTGGTGTATATCTCATTCCCAATGAAGATCCGCACTGGAGATAATGATCAACTTGCCCTTACTGTATTGAATGGTATATTAGGTGGTGGTGGTTTCGGTACTCGTTTGATGCAGAACCTTAGAGAAGACAAAGCATACACGTATGGATGTTATTCTTCAACCAACATTACTGAAAATGGTTCATGGATGTCTATGGGAGGAAACTTCAGAAATGATGTAACTGATTCTGCCATTACACAGATGTTGTATGAACTGGATAAAATCACGACAAGTCTTGTTGAAGATGATGAATTAAGCTTGACGAAAAGCTCAATGGCCGGTTCATTTGCACGTTCACTGGAAAGACCTTCTACTGTTGCACGTTTTGCCTTCAATATCATTAAAAATGATCTTCCTAAGGATTACTACCAGACGTATTTGAAGCGTCTTGAAGCAATCACGAAAGATGACATTCTTGATATGTCTCAAAAGTATTTCACTGCTAAGAATTGCAACATCGTTGTTGTTGGAAACGAGGAAATTCTTGAGAAATTGAAAGTTTTTGATGCAGATGGTAAGATCGAGATCCTTGATGCTTTTGGAGATCCTGCAAAGGAAATGGCAAAAGCAGACATCACTGCAGATCAATTGATCGAGAAATATATCCTTGCTACAACCAATAGCAAATCAATGAAGGAAGTTGCGAAGAAAATGAAAAAGATCAAGTCATACAGTGAAACGACTGAACTTTCAATGGCGCAGGTTCCATTCCCATTGAAGTCAACCAACGTATGGGTGGCTCCGAATAAGGAAGGATCGAAATTGGAAGGACAAGGAATGGTTTTCCAAAAATCATACTTTGACGGTGAGATAGGTGCTATGACGAGCATGCAGACCGGTAAAAAGGAAATGACTGCTGAAGAAATTGCTGCCAAGAAAAAAGCTTCTGGATTGATCCCTGAAATGAACTACAAAACTTCAGGAATGAGCTATGAGCTGATGGGAATCGAAGAACAGAACGGAGTAAAAATGTACGTTCTTAAATTGAATGATGGTGAGACGGAAACGTTCGAGTATTATTCGACTGCCGATTTCATGAAAATGAAGACCTACTCTATCAGTGAAAATGATGGCGAGACTGTTGAGACAGTTGTCACTTATTCTGATTACAAGGATGTCAACGGAATTAAATTTGCTCATGCAAAGAACATTTCAATGGGTGAAGTTGGATTTGCAGGAAAAGTGACTTCAATTGAAGTGAATGGTAAAATAGATTACGAGAGCTTCAAGTAAACCGAATCCCCTTCTATAATAATGCCCGGACAGTTTGTTCGGGCATTTTTTTTTGTATTTTGCAACCATCAGGAACCATTTTACGTAATAAAAACGTACTATGAGGTTTTGCATCAATATATTACTTCTGTTTGTCTTAAGTCTTTCTGCTCATTCACAGAACAAAATAAAGTCATATTATTTCTTCACGAATAAATCTACACCTACCATTTATTCTCAAAAACAATTTGATGAATTCAATCGATCTGTCAATATGGGAATGGCGAAGATCATTGAAATAAATGCATTTACGGATTCCACAGGCACTGTAACTTCGAATGATACTCTTGCAATGGAAAGGTTGGATTATTTTACTTCACGATTGAAGAATCCACAGAACATCAAGACTAATGCATACGCACTTGAAAGACCTTATCCACTTCCATCGGCGCTAAACTGGAGAAGGGTTGATATTATCTACGATATTACACTTGGAAATCAGACCAATGATATGGCATCTTCAGAGGATGTTATCTTAAAAGTAGAACAGGAGGAAATTGACTCTACGGCTCTAAAAGCGCTTTTGGAAGATCCAATTGTTGAGGTAGAGCCCAATCTAGTGATCGAATCTTCTTACACAAATAGTCTTAAAGCCTCGAAACCATTTGTTCTGGACATTCAATTCATTGAAGGAACAGCTAAGATGACCGTTGGTAGTGACAAGGAGATCAAAAAACTGATTGAATTTCTCAAAGAAAACCCTGAGGTTCAGGCCACAATTAGAGGCCATGTATGCTGTGGTAATAATATGAGGATCTCAAAATCCAGAGCAAAAGAGGTGTATAAAAGTGTGATCAATGGTGGTATTGAAAAAAGTCGCATGTCATTTGTCGGCAAGTCCAATTTAGAACCATTGGTTTTTCCCGAAAAAACATCACAAGACAGACAAATGAATCGGAGAGTGGACGTAAAGTTTGATTTTCCTTGATTAAAGGTTCCCCTGAAATTTAGATTATTCATTTTATCCCTTTAGTAATTATTTAGTTCAGTAACTTTACAAAAACTGATCACCATGAGAATCACTGCACTTGCAAGTTTGATCTTCCTCTCTTTCATGGGAATAGGTCAATTACAAATGACTCCTACGCTCGATGATATCCTGATCCCAATGAGGGATGGTGAATTCCTTTCAGCAGACGTTTACATTCCTACTGGAGTATCAGAAGCGGAAGTTATCCTGATACAAACACCATACAACAAGAATTCATTTCAATGGTCATTGCCTTTAGGTATTGGACAAAATGTGGATGCACAACCTTTCGTTTGGGTGATCGTGGATTGGAGAGGATTCTATGGCTCGAGCGGTGCAGATCTTTCAAATTTTACGAGAGGCGAAGATGCTTTTGACTTATGCGAGTGGATCGTGGCACAAACCTGGCACAAAAACCGCATAGGAACATGGGGACCTTCTGCCCTGGGAAAGATCCAATACGACTTGATGAAAGAAAATCACCCCAATCATACCTGTGCTGTACCTCAAGTGGCTCATCCAGTCTTTCACTATGATGATTTCTTTTATGGAGGAGCTTTGGAGGAAGCCAGATTGGAAACACTTGATGCATTAGGATATGGATTGTCACCTGTGATCATGGCGAATGTATACTACAGCAGTACTTGGGCGCTTGCCGAACTACAGTCCAATGTGCCCTCTAATGTGAAGATCCCAACGCTGCAGATAGGCGGATGGTATGACCATAACATAGACAAAATGGTCGATTGGTATGCTTCTACTAGAACCGGTGCAGATCTTCCTGTGAGAGACCAGCAATGGCTACTTGTCGGACCATGGGTTCATGGAGGTACAGGCGCTGCCTATGTAGGAAGCTCAGTTCAAGGAGAGCTGAATTATCCTAATGCTGAGTTCATTAGTGATACCATGGCTTGGGATTTCTTCAATTATTACCTCCTGGATAGCACGAACAACTGGCTATCAACTCCGAAAATAACATACTATGAAACAGGAAAGGATGTCTGGAATTCAACGAATGCTGCTGGAATCGGAATTACTAACTATGACCCACTCTACTTCGGAAATGGCCAAACCTTATCAGGTTCAACAAGTTGGATGTATTCTTCGTTTACATCAGATCCATCCAATCCTTCTCCAACCATTGGTGGGGCGACATTACATCCAAATCTAGATCAGGGCCCATACGATCAGACCTCATTGGAAACAAGACCAGATATTTTGACATTCAGCACAAATGCACTTGATCAGGATGCTTCCATATCAGGCAGAGTAAATGCAGATCTGTTTATCAGCAGTGATCAGCCCGATTGTGACATCGTCGTTCGTTTAGTGGACGAATATCCTGATGGAAGAAATATGCTCATCACGGACGGAATTAAGCGAGTTCGTTTCAGAAATGGATATACACAAGCTAACGAAGCGTTCATGACACCTGAAACGATCTACAACGTTACGGTGGAGCTTCCTTTTACGAATTATACCTGGAAGTCAGGACATAAGATCAAAGTACTCATCGGTGCTAACAGCTCGATCCGATGGAATGTCAATTTACAAAACGGTGGAGCAATGTACACCACAGGTACTGGGAATGTAGCCCAGATCAATTTATACCACGATCAGAATTACCCTTCATCGATCGAATTACCAGGAAATAATGCTTTCCTTTCAAAAGACCAAATTGCAACAGAAAAGATTGAAATTTACCCGAATCCTTTTAACGATGAATTGACTATTTCATCTTTTGGAGCGAATCTTGAATATGCTCTGATAGATATGAGTGGTAAAACTGTATTAAACGGAAATACAGATGGTAAGATCAATACAAAAACGTTAACTCCTGGTGTGTATTTTGTAAGGGTGATGCAATCTGATTCTTTCCAGCATTTTAAAGTGATCAAAAGATGAAAACAATAAAACGTCTGTATTTGGGAATTCTAGCAGGTATATTGGTACTTGCAGCTTGTAATCAATCCAATTACAAGAACGAACAAAACGACCTCACGAAGATCAATTTTGAGGACACGATAAAAATAAATCCCGGTCCGCAGAAGGACACGACCTGGCGCATCTTAGTGAAAGATCCTTCGGTGAAGATCACTTTTCCTGAATTGGAAATCTTTTTTGATTCACTATACATCTGGAATGAAGGAAATTTGAGCGGGATAGACAACGACACCTGTCGCATCTACCTTGAGTTAGGTGAAACCATTGAAAACAGAATGCTTCAGATCAAATCAAAGGACAACATAAAGCTAAAGTTCTATCAACGTTACGAAAACAGTATTACCGTTATGAATGAAGGTCCGCATTGCGACCTTACGGAATGGAAACATTTCGATAGTCCTTATCACGAATTAAAGATCAATGGAAATCGATTAAAAACGGTAGAATTTTCAAGTGCCGACAGAGAGAAATTCGTGAAAGTGGATATGAAGGAGCTTCTTGCCTACATCAAAGATTACTGTGGTAAAGAATGGAGTGATATAGCCCGACAAGCAAAATCCATTCGTCAATATCCATTCGGAATTGGGCAAAGTAGAATCTTCTTGAAAATTGAGATCATCCATTCTGACAATTCAAAAACAGAACGAATAATTTCATTCGAGATCCCAATGGGATGTTGATCAAGGAATCACTTTTTCAATGCCTTCTTTATCTGAATAAGCATCTTTCCAATACAACTGGAGATAGGCGATCTTAGGTACGAAATACGTCCCTCCTGTGATGTGGATATAAATTCTATTTACAATGACCGTTTTATTGTTCAGATAAGTAATCACATTGTATTCTGACTTCCCTTTCAATTTCCTCAAGATGAACGTGCGCTTTCCGTAAGAAACGAACTGAAACTTTATTTCATCATCTTCTTTTTTGACGTATTTGAGTCCGTAGGCAAGCTTCTTTTGGGCGTAATTCAATCCTTCCTTCTTCCCTCCATCTGTATTCTTTACCCAATAGATGTTGATAGGCTCTTCCATGTTCAACTCTCCATTCTCTTTCAGCTTAATATCATACTTGATGATATTATTATCCTTGTTCCGGTCTATATAAAAGAGATTATAGTTGGTATTGCCTGAAGGAATAAAATACCAAACAAGCAACAAAAGAGGCACTGCCAAACCGATAAAACCGATCCTTTTCAACAATTCAAAAATAAAAAAAAGCGGAATCAAAGATCCCGCTTTTCAATATTTAAATGATCGATTAAATTATTCGATCACAATTCTTAATACACTCATTTTATCGTCCAGATAATTTAATTTAAGGTAATAAACACCACCCTCAACCTTCAAATTATAGTCGATCTGAGACACATTTGAATAATTCTTCTTGAATACTTTCTTACCAGCAACATCTGTCATTTCAACCTCTACTTTGCTGTATACATCACCTAATTCAACAGTGAATGTACCGTTCGATGGATTAGGGAATACATTACAGTTAATAAACTCAGACTTATCATCTAAGCTCACTGAGTTGATCAATCGACAATCTGAAGTCTCTGAACAACCATTTATAGTAACGATCACTGCATAATTTCCATTTGCTGCAGCAGTGTAACTTTGAGATGTTGCACCCGGGATAACTGCATTTCCGTTATCACAATCGATCCATTGATACGTTGCTCCCGTTTGTGTTGCAGTCAATGTGATTCCTGATATAGAAACTGTATTGTCAACCGAGTTAACGGTCAGGTTCAAATTCACTGTACTATCACATCCTGAAACTGAAGTAAGAACATCTGTGTAAGATCCTGTTGTAGTATAAACAGATGATCCAACAGTTACTGATTGACCTTCACAAATTGTTTCTGTTTGGTTCATCACATAACCTTCACAAGTAAAGTTGATGAATCCGATGTAATCCTCAGTTCCGTTTGAAATGTCATTGAAACCAACATTCGTGTACGTAACACTAACAGGGTTATCAGTTGGACTTGCAGATGAACCTCCAGCACCGAATGTCCAGTCAGCTAAACCTGAACCAGCGGACAAGGTCATATCCTGAACAAGAATCTGGGTATTTGAACATTGAGTCAATTTCGCAATAATCTCTGGCTGAATTGTTAATGAAACCGCATCATCCGTAGTTGAGAATGGTGAGCCTGATTCAACAAAAATACTGTAAGCCATACCAGCTGAACCGTTCCCTCCAGCACCTCCAACACCGCCATTTCCTCCATTTCCTCCGGCTCCACCTTCGCCAATTTCTGAGCTACATGTTGTTCTTCTTGCAGCACCAGTACCTCCAACTCCTCCAGCTCCTCCAGAACCACCAATTCCACCGGCTCCTGCATTTCCAAAAGTGAATTCAGATTGAATCACATTTGTATTGGCCCCATTATCAATGGAAAGAAGACAAAAGGCAGATCCACCACCGAACCCTCCAGTTCCTGCAGTTCCACCTTGGCCACCGCCTCCACCTCCAGAACCACCGTTTCCTGGTCCATCATCACAAACAGAACAAGATTGACGACCACCGCCGCCACCGCCAGAACCTCCCTGACCACCTGAACCATCTGTTCCAATTCCACCCTGAGTTCCTGGAAACCAATATCCTCCAACGAAAGAACCTGCGTTGCCATTGGCACCATTTGTACCATTTGCTCCTTGAGAACCGTTTGTTCCATTGGAACCATCACCTCCTGGATCAGCTGAAGCACCAGCTGCACCAACATTTGTATTTAGTCCTACTGAGGCTGAACCTCCTCCATTGTTACCATTAACCGCGTTGTTTCCTCCTGAGAAACCTCCTCCTTTTCCACCAGCACCACCGCCACCGCCATTACGGCCAGTTCCGGTTGATCCAGGATTGGAAGGTGTTGTAGAAGAATTGGTAGCACCAGCTGCAGTTCCTCCACCTCCAGCTCCACCAGCTCCACCATTTCCACCAGGAGCAGATTCTGAACCAAAACAACAAGTATAATTTCCATCGCAGCTTCCACTACCGCCCATTGTACCATTTTGCCCCGCAGCACCCACTGAACCGTTTATTCCATTTGAACCTGCTCCGGCATTTCCAACTAAAACCCTGGTTCTAACCAAACTATACCCATCACATGAAGTCAAATGAAGACCGTAAAGACTCATACCAGGATTGTATGCATTAGGAACATTTATCGTAATGTCTTGAAGTCTGAAACCAGATTGACCATTGCCATAGATAGCAACAAGTCTTTCCGCATTGGTGCTTCCTTCTGCATTCACAGCAAGTCTGTTTATGGTTGTTGCACCTGCAAGACTGGTTTTATCCCAGTTTTGTGTTGCAAGAAACCCTCCTTCGATGACAATGTTATCATTCTGAATAGAAAGTGGAGTTGAGATATCGTATGTTCCTGTCGCAATTCTGATCGTCCCACCTACTGGAACCATATTGAACGCTGTAACAAGATCCATTGGATCAGTCGCTTCACCTGTTCCCGCAGAGGTGCCTGAAGTTGACACATGCAGAATATCACATTGAGCAGAGAGCGCTCCGGCAGTAAAAACTGCCAAAAACAGTAGTAGTTGTTTTCTCATAGCATTAAGTTTAGACAAGGACTAATCTAATTTAATTTTCTGATATAAATTATCAAATGACTCTAATATTTTTCAAATAAGATCTTATGTCGAGCATCGATCTCCCAGTGATGAACTCTATTATTAAATGATATTTTTTGAAATGTGATTGGCTTGTCCATTTTGAAAGTTTCAGTAACAACAGAATCGTCTGAAAGAATAAAATCAATCTCTAAATCATAACTGAAATTGAATTGTCCCTTATCGTAAATTTTGACATATGCGCCTTTACCTCGTTTTTTGACTTGAATCTCGAGCTTAGGAATTGAGGGAAAAGTAAGCCATTGCTCAAAAAACTGCGATAGATTTTTTCCTGAAACTTCCTGAGCAACTTCAATAAAATCATCAGATGTTGCATTGCTAAAGCTAAACTGATCATAATATCGTCTTACTACTTCCCAGAAAAGCTCCTCACCTATTTCATGTTGAAGCATGTTCAGTATCCAACCTCCTTTCTGATATGAATTAGCATTTAGCAAGCTCATGAGGTCCGCAGTATCGTCGATTACCGGACGTGGATCTCTTTTGTTCAATGCAATAATTTTCATTCGATCCTTATCCAATTGCTTGTAAAAAGCATGTTCCCCTTTTGTCTCAAGGATATACATATTCGTCATGAAGGTGGCAAATCCTTCACTCAACCAGATGTGACTGAAGTCCTTTTCTGAAGCACTGTTTCCGAACCACTGATGGGCTATTTCATGGGCTAAGAGCGCTTCCATACTCCGTTTTCCATCGATGGCCTTTTCATCATAAAAAATGCAAGAAGCATTCTCCATTCCTCCAAATCGGGTTGTTGATTGGACATTCGCTAATTTGTCATATGGATATTCACCAACCTTCTTTTCAAACCACTCCAGGATAGAGACGGCCAGTTCCAGATCATAAAAACCTTCTTTCTCATTTTCGGGATATACCCAAGCGCTTACGGGAATTCCGCTTTCTGTTGAGTTATAATTCTTTATGGAGAAATCCGCCACACCGATCACCATAACCTTTGTAGGAAGGACATAATGGGTTCTGTACTCAAACTCTTTCCTCCCATTCTCAAGTGATACTCGGATCTTTTGACCATTCGCGATCACTTCATATTGCTCAGGAACATTGACCACATAATGGATCAACGCTTTGTCTGAAGGATAATCATTGCAAACAAACCACTGATGAGCCCGATTAGGCCAATTATCACCAAATGCGGTCGGTGCCCCAAAACGGTTATTACCGATCACAAGTCCATCTACAGGGATACCATTGAATTTTACCTCTACGAATTCATACAACTCGTTTTCTTTAAATCCCGTGATCAATAAATGTTCCGTTTGTTGAGTAAAATTCAATGCTCCAGATTTGCTGGTAACCTCTGATACTTGCATTCCTCTTCCATGAAGTGTTCTCATAGATTGGAGGTCAAAGACAAGCGAATCTCTGTTTTCCCAGTCACCTATAAAGATCTTTTCAACGACATCTATTCCTTCCTGAAGCTCTTTACCAAATGTGATATTCAGCTCATATTCGATCACGTCTGCTCGATGATTTGAAAATGCAATTTCCTGAGACCATAAGAAACATGGTGCAAAGAATAGAATTAATATTATAAATCTGTTCATACCTCAAATATATGGCTAGCTATTCAATAATGTTGAGTCGAAACGAACGAAAAATTGAATTTGAATTAATAGATTTGAGAAAACCAAATCCAATGGTAAAACATTTACTCCTTCTTGTCATTTTGATTTCAAGCCTTTATCTGAGTGCTCAATATGATCTTAAACCTTCTGCGAAGGAAATAGAAACGCTCCCCGAATGGGCTCAACTCATGTATTCAGAGGATCCGAATGTTTGGGAAGTAGATCGACTATACGAAAATCACTACAGAGAGCATCTGTTCGTTAAATCCTACCACACCCAATATTACAAAAGATGGAGAAGATCGATCGCTGATCAGATCAATGATCAAGGTTTTGTCGGTCAACAACTTGTTTTCAAAAAACCATCTTCATCCGGAATTAAATCTTCGAACTGGTCAGTTTTAGGACCTTTACACGTTGAAAAAGAAGGAAATCAACAAGGTTCAACACAGTCCAATATCTATTCACTGGACAGATGTGAGGCAGCTCCGAATGTCCTTTATTGCGGAACAGAACCGGGTGAAGTATACAAAAGTACGGATGCTGGAAATTCGTGGGTAACAATTTCTATGACAATGAATTTTGGAGGAGGAGTAACTGCTGTTGAATGTCATCCTACTGATCCGAATACGATTTTTGCTGGCGGAGACCTTGGAATATTTAGAAGTCAGGACGGGGGGCTAACCTGGACAAACACCCTTTCACAAACCAGTCTGGATGTAAATGAAATTCTAGTCTTCCCAAATGATCCTTCGATCGTTTTTGCTGCCACCGGAAAAGGACTTTACAGATCAACCAATGGCGGGACGAGCTGGACAAATTTATTCACTAACAAATCGTATGACATTAAGGCAAAAACAGATGGTTCAGGCACCTTATTCTTGGTAAGAAATAACCCAACGTTGATCAAAGCTGAATTCTATATTTCCACAGACAGTGGAGCAAGCTGGACAATACAAAGCGCAGGGTGGTACAATTCTACAGATCCGAACAGATTGGACGGAGGGGCAAGAATAGCTGTTAGTCCGGCTGATCCATCAAGAGTATATGCCTACCTGATCGGTCAATCAAAAGCAGATGACTTTGGCTACATCGGAGTTTATCGTAGTAACGACGGAGGACTAAACTGGACTCTTCCTAATGGACCTGATGGAGGACCATATGCGGCTACTCATCTGAATCTGGCCTATGGTAACCCGGGCTGGACCTATCATCAAGGTTTCTATAATTGTGCGATCATGGCTGACCCTGCGAATGCCAACAGGATCCTTGTTGGAGGATTGAACTTATACAGATCCGACGATGGAGGAAGCACTTTCTCTTCAGTCGCAGGATATGTTGGAGGTCCATTGAGCATCCATGTGGATATGCAGGATTTCAGATCTTTCAATAATGAGGCATGGGTTACTACTGACGGCGGTATCTATCGTTCAACGGATTTCTTTACTTCAAACCCTACCTTCAAGATGGATGGGATCCATGCCTCTGATTACTGGGGATTTGGTGCCGGTTGGAACGAGGATGTTCTTGTGGGAGGATTGTATCACAACGGAAATCTGGCCTATCATGAAAACTATGGCAATGGAAATTTCAGACAATTGGGAGGTGGTGAAGCGCCAACCGGATATGTGAATACGGGACTTAACCGAAAGACGTATTTTTCAGATATTGGCGGAAAGATCCTTCCATTGATCATGAGCGATCCTGTGAGCAATTTCAGTATTGGACTAAGTCCAAATGAAAGCTACTGGAGCGCTGAATCCAGCGAAATGGAATTTCATCCAAATTGTTACAACATTGCTTTTCTTGGGAAAGATCATAAGATCTGGAAAACTACCGACGGTGGAGGATCATTCAATGAAGTATATATGTTCGGATCTTCTGCGCAGGACAAGATCAAGTACATCGAGATCTCCAGTTCAAATCCGGATGTCATATACGTCACCCAACAACCTGCCTCAGGAAGCATTGGAAAGCTATGGAAGACAACGAATGGTGGTGTGACATGGGACGAGCTTTCACTACCAGCAGGAAATAGCCGAAAGATCCTCTTATCGATCAATCCTGAAGATGAAAATGAATTGTATATGGCCTATGCGAGTGGGGCTAACGGACAGAAAGTCTATGTAACGAATGATGGTGGTTCTAGCTGGACAAACATCACCAGCTCAATCATGAACAGTGAAAGCATTCACTCCTTGCTATTTATCGCAGGTACAAATGGCGCTTTGTATGCGGGAACAGGAAACACGATGTATTACCGGGACCAAACCGGCGCTTGGAGCGTTGACGATCTTGGGCTACCGGAATACATCAACACAAATATCTTGAAGCCATTCTACCGTGACGGAAAGGTCCGAATGGCAAGCTACGGAAAGGGTCTTTGGGAAAGTGATCTGAATGAAGTTCCCGATCATCCAATCGCAAGAATTAACGTCGACAAATTTTCGCAGACCGTGATCTGTGAAGCCGATTCATTCTATTTTGAGGATCACTCTTTCCTGAATCATACCGACGCCTTATGGTCATGGTCCTTCCCTACCGGTTCTCCATCCAATTCCTCGACAAGAAACCCTGTCGTATATTTCCCTGCGGGTACACATCAGGCCATACTCACGATTACGGATGGAAATGGACTTCAGGACAGTGATACAATTCAAGTAACTGTAAATAATTATGTCTCTCCTACAATTGTCAATGAAGAATTTCAGGGAGCGTTTCTTCCAGAGGGATGGTTGATGAAAAACTGGGATGAAAATGGGCAATGGGAAGTTACAAATAATGCGGGAGGTTTTGGCAATTCTTCAATGAGTGCTTTGTTCCGCAATTACGATATCGATTCTCAAGGAACCGATGATGACCTGAGCTTTATCTTTGATGCTACGGCACAATCAGTTCTTGAATTGACTTTTGATGTTGCTTATACTCTTTGGGGAGGGACCTATTCAGACTCACTAAAAGTTTTGGTTTCTACCGATTGCGGGGCAACGTATTCAGAAGTCTATTTCAAAGGAGGGACAACTCTTGCTACGGCACCAACCTTGAATTCATACTTCACTCCTTCAGCATCAGAATGGAGAAATGAAACGATCGACCTCAGTGCTTTCGGAGGAAATGAATTGTTGGTTGCTTTCAGAAACAAAGGACATTGGGGCAATAACCTGTATCTGGATAACATCAATCTTTCTGGTAATCTTTCTCTCATAACACATGAAGAAACGAATGAACCGATGCTTTATCCCAATCCGATTTGTCCAGGTGAAGCTGTAACAATTTCCTGGAATGACCAATCGTTTAAATGGAGGTTTATCGATCTAAAAGGAAAGACCATTGCTAAAGGTTTTGGAGCAAATGAACTTCAATTCGTTACTTCTGATCAATTGACGTCTGGAATATATTTCATTCAGCTGGAAAGTGAGAAGATGATCAGAAACCTACCTGTTGTGATTCGATAAATTGAACGATCGGAATGTCAGGATTTGTGAACGTATAGTCTTTCAGTTCTAACCCGGATATCCATTCGATTCGATCATGGTCAGTCGATGACGTTGCACCGGAAATGTATTGGCATTGATATGCTATCAGGTGGATCATCACTTCGTTGACAACACAATCGGAAGTCATTAAATATTGGTAATTGTCGGCATTAAGTTGAAGCTCCTCTGCCAGCTCACGTTTTAATGCTCCTAGTGGATCTTCTGTTGGTTCGATCTTTCCACCGGGAAATTCCCATTTACCAGAATTACTTTTATGACCGGATCTGCGCGCTATAAGTATTTTGTCTTTTTTTAAGACTATTCCGCAAACAATATTTAAAGAGGTCATATGAGGCTATATGACACTAAGATAACAATGGAATACAATTAAGTATAGAAAATCGTTAGTCTTTCAATCGGTCACTGAACACTTTTTCGAACTTCTCGAGCTTAGGCTGAATCACAAGACGACAATATCCCTGATCCTTGTTGTTTTCATAATAATCCTGGTGATAATCCTCAGCGCGATAAAAAGTAGAAACCGGAGAAACCTCTGTTACGATCGGATCTGGATATACTTTTTCTTTATTTAGCTCCAAGATAATGACTTCGGCTGTTTTTCGTTGATCTTCGTTGTGGTAAAAGATCACGGATCGGTACTGTGTTCCTACATCCGCTCCCTGTCGATTGAGGGTAGTTGGGTCATGCACGGTAAAAAACACTTTCAAAATTTCTTCAACAGAGGTTTTTGTCGAGTCAAAAGTGATCTGAACCACTTCCGCATGTCCGGTTGTACCTGTACAAACCTGTCGATAGGTTGGGTTTTCTACCTTCCCACCTGCATAACCTGAGACCACTTCCCCTACGCCGTCCAGCTTCTCATAGACCGCCTCCACACACCAGTAACATCCACCTCCAAGGGTGATCGTATCATTTACTCCGGTATGAGTCATGCTTTTTTTAGCGCTAATGGGTTGATTCGCTTGTGAGCATCCATAAAAGAAGGCCACAAATCCAATGATCAAATAAAATGATGTACGCATTTTGTTCTTTTTACCAATAACAATATTCCTTCCTATATTGTTGCACTGCATACGTTAAGTTCTGTTAACGAAAGTTATTCACATCCTGTTTCGTAGGCGTTTCCTTTTTTATCTTTAAATCAAAATAAAGAACAATGAGATCAATACTTCTTTTTTCGGTCCTGACATTCAGTGCTTTTTGCTTCTCTCAGTCTGTTGAGCTTGGAAGAATCCAACACGAATCGATCAATGGTGATATCCTGCTTCTATTGGACGGAAAAGAAAACCTGGAATGTGGTTCAAACACGTTGATGCTTCAGATACTGGAAACGGATATGTCGCTCATTGTGCTTTCTGCAACAGGCGGTGCACTAATTCTAAAAGATCAGGAAAAAGGCATCTGGAATTTCATCCCAACTTGTCCTGCTGAAGGGTATAAGATCTATGTTTCTCAACGAAATAAAATCAAGCAAATCAAGCAGCTCAAACAATTGGGAACTTTCGAAATATCCGGAATCCAATGAATTAGAAGTGCTGCTTTTTACCTCGAGGATGATAGATCTTCAGCGCATTTTCATAATTGGTCTGCTTATCCAGAACCATCGGCTTTAAGCTCTGACTCACATAGCACTCCATTTGATCGGTGAAATAAGGGCTGTTTATATTGCACGACTGACCATAAGGTAAAATCGTCTCCAACTCTACCCCATTTGCACTATACCTCGCAAGCATGATGTACGATTCCCCAGAAACAGCCTTCACCTTCCCATCTTCATAAGGTGCGGTAGACATAGCTGCAATCATATCCACAAGACCAGGAACCGGAATCTCTTTTTCTCCCCTGGCATGCACCTGTTGTTCAGAAAGTGTGATATTCAGTCGATCGAAATGCTCGAGTAAATATGTCTTGGTATCCATCAATGCTTCAATGATAATCGAATCTTCCAGCTTACCCTTTCCATAGAGATCATATTTATCCGCCTTCTTCACTAATGTTTTGTAATATACACTCCACTGTGCCGCTCCTACATTCTCAACATTGGCTCTTCTGTCCCACTGCTGGATGAACAGGATCAACTCCTTCAGCTCAGGATGATCATTTGCATTCAACGCAAAAACATCATTCAACTGAAACAGTCCGATCAATGAATCCGGGTATTGGGTATCGTACTTAATTCGCTTGAAATCTTCGTAGCTCAAAGTTGGGTACTGAGCGATCAGTGTCTCGAATCGAGCGCTCCGGTTGTTGTCTCTTTCTTCATAACCGATCAGTGGATCAAAATCTTCCGGATTCAGATTGTCTTCAGGGTGTGCAGCGTTAAACGGGGTGTTGTTCGTATTAAACAAATAACCATGTACCGGATTCAGCAATTGAGGCAAATCCTGAATAGGAATATAACCCTGCGTAATGATGTCCGAGCGATTACCTGGCAATACTCCAGACCAGTCAAACCCTTCTTTTCTTTTCTGGATCTTACCGCTGCTCAAATAATAGATATTGTCTTCGCGATCAGCATACATCACATTGAAACGAGGTAATCCCTGAATATCCAAGGCCGCCTTGAACTCCTCCCAGTTTGACGCTTTATTCATGTGATACCATTGATCGATCGAGCTGATATTCTCCAGTGCATTCGAACGGAAAGCAAAATATCCGCTCTTATTTTTGATGACCGGACCATGAACACTCCACAAAACTTCTCGCTTCACCCGAAGCTTCAATCCCCCTAATACCTTCAACTGCAATTTCGCCTTCGACACTTCCAAGTCTTTCCACTCCCCGTCCAGCTTGTATTGGTTCTTTTTCTTTGGATTCATTTCAAGTTGATACAGATCCACCAGATCCGGATAATTGAAGGTATGGGTCCACCCCAGATTTTCATTTGAACCGATCATTGGAAAGGGTGCCCCCGGAAACAAAGCTCCCAGCATGTTCCATCCTTCATTACTATTGATATGCACCTCATACCATGAGAATGGGCCTTCCAGAGGTTGATGCGTATTGACATTCAAATAGGTTTTTCCATCGGCCGTTTTCTTCTTGCTGATCGCAAAAGCATTCGATCCGATCGTTTTCTGTTCGGTGTTTGCATCTCCCAGATCACTCAGCGGTTCTACTTTATCCCCGAATAACGCTTGCAATGTTTGTCCGGTATCTGAAAAGAAATGGATCACCAGATTGTATCCGGTCAAATAATCCATCACGGTCATTGGAAACGAATGCTTCACAAGAACTTCCTCAGGATGTTGTTCTGCATAGGCATTGATCCCTTCTACATACCCTTCGATCACCTTCACTACCTCAGGAGATAGATCCTTAAAGTGACGTTCTGCTGTCTCTCTGCATCGAAGCAATTGCACAACATAATCCAATGTTACTCCATCCTTACCAGAATGCATTCCCAGCTTTCCAACTGCAGGAAGAAACGTTTCCTGGATTGTTTTGAAATTATCTTCAGAATGAGCCCATGCTAGCCCAAAAGCTGCTTCTTTGTCTGTGGTTGCATAGATGTGGGGTACACCAAACTCATCACGTATGATCTCAATTTTTGTTGGGTCTACTTGGGACCAACAAAGTGTTGACGCGTTGAAGGCTACTACTCCTAGAAAAACACCTAAAAAGGATTTAATTGTCATGTACTTATGGAATTCTTGTAAATCTTTTAAATTTACTCAAAATAGACGAAACATGCCTAAACTACTGATTACGCTACTACTTACAGGTTCAACGTTGATTAATGGATACACCCAAGAGTGGATCGATCTTCAATATTCGTACGATAGTGTACTAAACATCCCTTATGGAACAGAAGTGAATTTCAATGGTGAAACTGAGACTTTATTAATGGATCTATACTTGCCGAAATGTCAGATTGATCAAGTCGAATTAAGAAGACCGCTCGCTATTTTTATTCACGGGGGAGCTTTCATTTCTGGAAGTAAAGATGAAGCGAGCATCCAGCAATACTGTAAGAATTTTGCAAAGAGAGGGTATGTTACAGCTGCCATTACTTATCGTCTCGGGTTTATTGCTGATGATCAAGCATGGACGTGTAATTTCCCTAATTACAATTGTGTATTTGCTACTGACACATCGGAATGGATCAGAGCATATTACAGGGGTGTTCAAGATGCGAAGGGTGCCCTTCGATATTTGATGAATCGAAATGAACAATACATGATCGATACCTCAAATGTCTTTATCAGCGGAGAAAGTGCGGGCTCTTTTATTGCAATGGGAGCCGCTCTTATGGATGTTGATTCAGAACGACCAATTGACACCTACGCATTGTCCAATGCTCCTGCCCCAAATGCAAACACCATGACATGCTCTCACAATTCTGGTCAAGTATTCACAGGACCTGTAACGAGACCCGACCTTGGTGGGATACAAGGATCCATTGAGCCATCAACTGTAGACTACACGATAAAAGGGATAGGTAATATTTTCGGGGCCATGTTCAGCGATCTTCTTCAAGAAAATGATCCATTGAAGCTCAAACCAGCCATTTATTCCTTCCATCAACCCTGTGATCTCATCGTGCCTATCAATAGTAAACAAGCCTTATGGGGATTAGATTGGTGCATGACAAATGGATACGGTTGCTTCGCGATTGCCAATACACCCATGGCTCATGGAAGTCAAACGATCAGCAACTGGAATACAAATAACTCCTATGGTTATTCGATTGAGAATCACTTTACAGCACAGACATTCCCTTACAATTTTGCTTTTGGCACAGCTAGCTGTCTCGATCAGGGAAACAATCCTTGTCATGCCTACGATAATCGAACAGCTCGAGAAAGTGAGTTAGCCTTATTCTTTTCGAATCTTGTTACGACAGGTGCTATTTGTGAAACCGTAAGCCTGCATGAGAATGGGTATCAATTTGAAATCTATCCCAATCCTTCTCATGATATCTTGACGATTCGCACCAGTAATGAATTGATAGACCAAATCATCTTTAGAAACATATTGGGCGACCAACTTAATCTTAATGCCGAAGAAATTGGCAATGGTAAATATTCATTTAATATCAGTTCCCTTCCAAAAGGAAGCTATATCGTTGAAATTACGCTTTTGAATGGTGATAGAACCTTGGTCAAGTTTATTCACGACTAGTAGTTCTCTTGCAAACCTTCCTGCAGATTAATTAATTATCTTTAGCTGAAACGCGAATTATGAAGCCAATCCAAACATGGTATGAAGAGTACGCCGAGAGTCATCAGAATGCAGTGAACCAACGCATCCACTTTATTTGTGTTCCGCTGATCTTTTTTAGTATCGTTGGACTTTTCATGAGCATCCCTAATACCTTGCTGGTTGAACTTACCGGAAAAGAAGATCTCCTCATTTCAAACTGGGCGATCGTTGCGATGATCCTGCCTTCTATTTTCTATCTGCGTTTGTCTTTGAAGGTTTTCCTTCGAATGATCGTCTTTGCTTTCCTCTGCATGGTGGCGAATGACCTACTCTCTGAATATGTCAACCTGCTTTGGTTTTCAGTGATCGTCTTTGCTCTGGCTTGGGTCGGACAATTCTATGGGCACCATCTGGAAGGGAAGAAACCATCTTTCCTGAAAGATCTTCAGTTCTTATTGATCGGACCGGCATGGGTGTTTGAAAAAATTAGAATGAAATGATACTCAGGCTTTCGGTTCTGCTGTTATCGATCTTGTTCAATTTTACAGGCATCGCTCAAGTTCAGGTAACTCTTCAACACGATGGACTGGATCGTACATTCAAGTATGTGACACCAAGTGGCTGGACCAACAGCAGCTCATTACCTGTTGTTTTTTTATTACATGCACTTACGCAAGATGGCGATCAGGTCATGGGCGTCACTCAATTTGATGCATTGGCCGAATCGAACAATTTTATCCTCGTTTATCCCGATGGAATAAATGGAGCCTGGAACGCGAACATGAATGTCAGTGTTTCACAAGCAGATGATCTTGGTTTTTTGGAAAAGGTGATCGATTATGTGCAATTGAATCTCAATAGCGACCCCTCACGACAGTATTTGTGTGGAATGTCAAACGGTGGCTTCATGTCCTACAAACTGGCTTGTGAATCTCGTCACTGCTTTGCAGCCATTGCAAGTGTTTCAGGTACGATGAGTGACACAGTTAACCTGAACTGTTTACCTTCCAACCGCCCACATATCTTACACATGCATGGCACAGCAGACGGTGTGGTCAGTTATTTTGGCTCTCCGACCACCGGGATTTCAGTGGATCAACTCACCGAAAAATGGAGATCTTATCTGGGATGTGACCCTACGCCGGTCTTCAGTGCGATGCCCAATCCCAACCTCCTCGATCTTTCCTATCCAGAAAAATACACCTATACGAATTGTGACCTGGGTTCTCTCGAACTCATCAAGATCATAGGTGGAGGTCACCAATGGCCCGGAATAATTACCATCTGGGGAGGCCTGGGAACCATCAATATGGATTTCTACTCACCACAGATCATTTGGGACTTTTTCAATGGTAAAACCTGCCAAACGACTGATGTATCTGAAATTGATTCTATTGAAACCGAGACCATCCTATTGAGAACCGATCTGATGGGAAGAGAGATCAATGAAAACACGAAAGGAATTCAGTTGATCCATTATACCAATGGAGAAACCAGGAAGGTGTTTGTTGATTAAGCGATCAGGTCGGGATCTTCAAGATCTGACCAATGTTGATCCTGTCTGACTTCAAATGATTCAGTCGCTTAATCGCAGAAACACTTGTTCGGTGACGCTGTGCGATCTGCGATAAGGTATCTCCTGATCTTACCTTATATTTTTTATACGGCGGTGTTGACGCTTTTGTGGTAAGGATCTTTAAGTCTGTATCGTCTCCAAGAACAGTATCGTGACCAGTATTGTTGTAATTGAGGCTAACAATAACCGTATTCGTAGAATCATCTACACAGTCCGTAGCATACTTGTAAAACTTCTGACGAATGTTCACATACGTACAATAGGAAGAAAGTGGCGTACCATCTCCTTCAAAACACTGGACCACATCTTCATTGAAATCAAGCAACAAAACAGGATCCATTCCCGAATACAGAGAATGCATTCTTGGAATCTGACGATTTACAGCGGTTAAACCACCATTAGCAGACCCGCGACTATCTACACAGGCATAACAATTCCCATCTTCACTCGGACCCACAACAGCAGTCCAGTATACTGTTAAGGTTTTGGGATCGATCTGGATGAAAAGATCTTTTACATCTGACGGATAGCCCTTACTTCTCACCCGTTCAAGAGCGGCATTCACTTTTACATTCAGATATCCACCGAAGTAATCCATTCTTCTTCGGTTAAAGGAGTGCAACGCATCGTATACATAAGGAACACCCAAAGCTGTATATGAATCACAGATCAACTCATCGTGCTCGCCCAATGGAATGGTATCGGTATCGATCAGTTTAAATTCGGGCAAAACGATCGAGATCTTTAACAAGGAAGAATCAGGAGGCAGGATCGAATCGATCTCATCCTGAGCGTAGCCAATCAGCCCTGAGATCATAAAGATACAGATCAGGATCAACTTTCGCATGTTACTTTTCACTTCCATTGCCATTCAAAGGTACTAAGCTTATTACGCATTATCAATCAAACGCGAGAGGATAACAAAAGTTAACAAGTTTCGTATACCTGAAATCTGAATGAAAAATATACGATATTTGCAGCCCATTTAGCTAAATGTCAGACAGTTCGAACATAGAATTTAAACCAAAGAAACGCAGACTTCGCAAGGTGTTGCGCTTGTCCTATTTCACAGTTTTACATGGGCTGGCAATATTTGCTTTATTTCTCATCGGAACTGCCATTGCAGTTAAATTCAGATGGACCAACCAAAGCGGTACGACCGATGTCAATAATCGGTATTTTGATGAGCTCGCCAACAAGTACGGTACCGATCATGAACTGGACAGTGCAACTACGATCCGTTACCAGGATCAGTTCTTTCAAAAGTTGGGTATACTTGCCAAGCACAAACCGGTGGATGCACGAAAGATCTACATGGCCTATGAACAATCAGGCGATGTAGTCGTAGGACTTCGTATGTTTGACGCTACAGCGCTATTGCTCCGAAAGAACAAAGCATTTCAAAAGGACCTAAAAGCACTGAAAAACGTAAAGAAAGGTAAAGATCGTTCCGTATATGAATGGTCGAACTATAAAGTTTGGGATGATTTCTGTAAAGCAGTGCTTAAGGATAAAGCAGCCATTGACTCCGCATCGAGAATTACAGGAGTAGAATCGAGATTGATCGTGATGTGCTTAGTTGGAGAACAGGTGCGTATGTTCAATTCAGGCCGTGAACGATTCAAGCAATACGTCTACCCTTTCAGTCGTGTGATGTTGGCGAATAATCGTGGCTATGGGGTAACCAGTATCCTTGAAAATACCGCACTACGAATTGAAAGGAATTTGACGGATACCAGAAGTCCGTTTTACCCAGGTGAATATTTTTCGAAATGTCTCAATTACAACGACACCTTCCCTGATCTGATCGTGGATACCATTGAGGCACACAAGCACAAGACCATTCAGCGACTGATTAAAGGAGGTGATCACTTCTATTCCTATTTGTATACTGCATTTTTATTGCGTCAATACTTCGCTCAGTGGGAAAAGGCAGGTTACGATATTTCCAATCGTCCAGAAGTTTTAGGCACTTTATTCAACATTGGATTCTTTAAGAGTGTGCCAAAAGCAAAACCGGAAGCAGGTGGTTCTACCTTTAACATTGCAGGTAAAGACTACACTTTTGGTGGATTATGCTTTGAATTCTATTATTCCGGAGAAATGATAGAAGAATTTCCAATCACGCGCAAAGCATTCATTGCAGTGGATGAGCTAAAGAAAAAGAACGAGCTGTACCTGGAAACCATCGAGCAATTGATGGAAGGCGATTCTACGTTGGTGCAGCAATAGTGTCGAGATCGCTACGCTGCTCGAATATAGACTGCTTCGCTGATGGAGCTGAGAACAGGGACGAATGACTGATTACTAGGTTCAAATCACTTTCATAATTCCTTCTCGTTACAACGGTCGTCAATTCGAGTTTTCTTTGAAAAAGAAAGTATCGAGAATAGGCCGCCACTCGAACTGACGTTCAACTTTCAACTCAGCGCAAAATTGAGCGGTATTCGCATTCTGGTTCGAATTCGTTTTCCATTACAGATCGCGGGGATCCATCGGGGCATGGCCTTGATGATTCGTTTGGCTTCGCGATCGATGAGAAATGAAACTCCTCGATCTATTTTAACCTCCGTTATTTTTCCATCAGGTTCTACAATGAAAGAAATGTAAACCTTACCCTGCTCACCCAATTCAATACTTTCCTCAGGATATTCCAGATAATTGGAAATGAATAAGAACATGTTCTTTTGACCTCCCGGAAACTCTGCCTCCTGGATCAGCTCAAGATCCTCACATTTCTCGCTCGTATCAGCAGGATATGTGCGCCCATTCTTTGCCAGGAACACATCTACCAATTTTTCGCAGTAATCCACAAAAGCCTCTTGTGTCGGCATGAGTGAGATCTCCCTGCTACAATCCTTTTTGGATTTATTGAAAATGTATGCGTTGTATTGCTTATATGCACTTGAATTAAACGTAAGGATCAAGTCGTATTCCTTTTCCTTCAATCCAGAAAACCGTGCTTTTCCTTCCTCATCAGAACCAGCTCTTGCAATTTCCTGCCCTTCATGATACAAGATCATTGCTACCCCATTCATCGGCTGATCATTCAGCTTGGAAGTGACCTTTACTTCCAAGGTATAAGACTTTGCTCCTTGAACCGATAAGGGAAATAATAAGAGTAGCAGCATTCTCACACAATAAAGATATTTCCTATTCAACTAAATATCCAAAATAACAACATAGTTTCTACTAATAAACACTTAATCGCTACGTAGGACTACGTATTTCATTGTGTGCAACTCTTTGTATTTGAGCACCAAAACATTGAAAATATTGGGAATGAGGCATGGTTGGGCTACATCTTTGTCTCACGAAACCGATAAAAAAATAAAACAATGAAAACAAAATTTAATCTTAAGTCAATTTTAATGACAGCATTAGTATCAACTTCTTTATTCACTAATGCACAAGTAGACAAAGTTCCTCTAACAGTTGCAGTAGCAATGACAAACCCAACTTGTCAGAATTACAACAACGGTGAGATCACGTTAACCATCAGTGGTGGTTTTCCTCCGTACACTTTCAATGGTGTAGAGATCGCTGGGTCTCAAGTAACGATGGGAGCTTTAACAGCGGGAAATTATTCAATTCAAGTATCTGATGTTTCGCTTGCAAGCACATCAGGTGAAGTAATCCTACAATCACCACAAGCTCCTCAGATCTCTGCGATCATCGGAGACGTTACTGAGTTCGGAGGTAATGATGGTTACATCGACCTTATGGTAAACAGCCAGTACAATGTATCCTATAGCTGGACAACTCAAGAGCAAATCCAGATCGCTGCTTCAAGCGAAGACCAAACAGGTTTGGTAGCAGGTATCTACGATGTTACGATCACTGAATCCAATGGCTGTCAGTATGCTAAAAGATATACAATACAACAAAACGATCAGATTTTCAGCCCGAACATGGATTTCGCAACGCAAGAATCAAATGAAAACGAAATCTCTGAAATTACAGTATTCCCTAACCCTTCTTTCGGAGAAGTGACCATCAAAACAGGTGATAAAATTGCAGAATATGCAGTAGTAAATGAAATGGGAACAACAGTTGCTCAAGGAAAAGGTTCTTTCGCAAACGAAACCTTAAACCTTACAACAGGAAAGTATTACATCATCTCTACAGATATCAATGGAAATACAACCAGAAAATATCTACAGATCCTTTAAAAAACATTGAACGCCTTTCATAAGTAGTTTAGGTTTAGTTTTAAAAATCCCGGATTATTCTGGGATTTTTTTATTTCAAACAATTTAAAACTTTCCTGTAAAATGATTGTTTAAATAAAAAAGTTCAATGAAAACTCTAATTATAATATCAGTAACGTTAGTTGGATTATTTGTAATACTTCAATCATTTGTAATGTTATCTACCTCTGGAATTGAAAAACATGAATATAAAGTGATCAAAGCGTATGATGATTTTGAAGTACGCTCATACGAATCTGCATTGTTTTCAAGTGTTATAGTGAATGATACAACCTATGAGGCTTCTTCAAACAAAGGGTTCAGAGTGTTGGCCGGATATATCTTTGGAGGTAATGAAGAAGGAGAAAAAATTGCTATGACCTCACCGGTTGCCATGGAAATTGGAGACAGCACGAAAATGTCATTCATGGTTCCCTCTAAATACAATGAGAAAGATCTTCCAAAGCCGAATAGCGATAAGATCTTTTTTGAACAAAAACCTGAAAGTATCATGGCTGCTATTCGTTTTGGAGGCTGGGCAAATGATGAGAGAATCAAAGAGTATCAGAATAAACTAAATGAGCTACTAAAGAAGAACAATATTCAACATACCGGGAAATTCATATACTTGGGCTACAATCCTCCATATGCGGTGGTTGCCAGAAAAAATGAGATCATTGTTGAATTGGTGAATTTCAAAAACTAGGCTCATTTATTCTCGAATCTATTGTTTCCTTCAACCTTTCTGATAATCCCTTCGTTTTGAAAGTAATAAGTCCTATATTGGTCTTGAAATACTTGCAAAATGAACAGGTTCTTTCAACTTTATTTGATCTCAGGTATAGTAATTTTGAGCTTTAGCTGCTCAAAAGACAAGGTAGTTCCTGATCCCAGAATGAAGTATGTCGGGGATTGGAATTTTAAATCGAATAGTTACCATTTTTCAGGCTTTTACGATTACAGTGGCCAGACTCCCGTATGGACCTGCACAGAATCTTCTTCAACCGGTTACAATGACAGCACCGGTTCAATTCGACTAGGTCCTAACAAAAATCAGTTTATCATAAAATACTGCAGCACTTGCATGGATGAAATCTTCGATTTGAATGAAAATGGAGATGAAAAATGGTCGCTTGATTCAGTTCATTTTTTTAATAACATTCTACCCGCGCCTCCGAGTTATACCTCATCTTACTCTACATATAATGTAGAAGGTTGGAAACTTTAATCGTCATCACTTTTAGAAATTTTAATAATGATTCCAACCCAACATTCAGACAAAACCTCCAAAATGGCTATCGTTGTCAACCATCTGGAACAATTGAATGAATACGACCATACAGAACCTCATCGCCATGACTACTACGAATTTTTTTATTTTTTCGAGGGTGGCGGTTCACATTTCATTGACTTTATTGAATTCCCCATACACGGGAACAGCGTTCATATTATAGGTCCTGGACAAGTGCATCAGATGAATAGAGCCCTTGATTCAGAGGGATATGTAGTATTGTTCACTCTGGAATCTATGGATCATCCCAAAGAGATCGAATCCTTTCTTTTCGAACACAGCCTTTTAGCTTCAGATGAATTATCTCCTGTATACAGATTCACAGAAAGCATTAAAAAAGAACTACGAGAAAAAGTAAAGAACATATATAATCGATGTAAATCTGATTCTTCATTGGATCGATTGAAATTAGTCAATGATCTTCAATTTCTTTTTATCTGCTGTATGGATAATAAGGCACTTGATCCGACAGGGATAAACACAATTTATTTTCAATTTCGGAAATTGTTAAAGACCAATTTCAAGACGTTAAAGAAAGTCAAAGAATATGCTGATGCATTAAACATCAGTGACCGATCACTCAATGAGATCGTTAAAAAGCAAACTGGTAAAACGGCCAGTGAGATTATTTATCAGCAGGTAATTATGGAGGCCAAGCGATTTCTGAGAACAGGTATGAACATTAAAGAAGTTGCGTATTCGCTAAATTTTGACGACCCAGCTCATTTTTCGAAATTCTTTAAATCGCAAACCGGACTAGCTCCGCTTGACTTTCAGAATAATACATGATTTTTGCAGAATTGTACATGGATTGCAATCTTTTGGTGACGTAGTTTTGCTTTAAATACTAAAACAATGATTATGAAAAAGTTTATTCCAATCTTATTAGCAGTTCTTTTCTGTTCGTTTGCAATCGGACAGACATGGCATCAAGTAGGTGTACCGACTACAGAACAACTAAATGTGATCCATTTTGTTCAAAACGGTTTTGGAGTTGGATATATCGGAGGGAATAATGGAGTTTTATTAAAGACCTATGATTCCGGGACAACATGGGAAGCAGTTAACTATACTGGAATTAATGCAGCTGGTCCAATTCATTTTAAAGACCTTCAATTTGTAGACCCAGATGTAGGATTTGCAACATTAGAAGGAACAATAGGATTGTATAAGACAATAGATGGGGGATCAACCTGGATTGAATTAGATGATCCATCAATGGGTGCTTTTTGCTACCGCTCAACCCTGCACGTAATAGATGAAAATCATTTTTTTGTAGGAGGAGCAGGCTGTTTCCAAAGCACAATGATTTTTGAATATAATAATGGTGTATGGTCAGAAAAAATGGACGATCATGAAACCTTCAATGCAATGCATTATGTAAAGGATATTCAATTCAGAGGGAATCTTGGAATCGCCTCAGTGAATAGTGACGTAATTCTACGAAGCACTGATGGAGGTCAAAACTGGAACCAAGTGAGCACCTTAATACCAGATCCAAGTTATCATCTTACGGATATCATCATTGTTAATGACACTCTTGTCTTTGCTGGACATGAATTGTATAGTGGTGAATATCTTTGGTTTCAGTCAAATGATGCTGGAGCGACATGGTGGGTTGCCCAGCCCTTGGGTGGAGATGTCATCTTCTATGCATCATGGTTTGCATTTAAAAAGGGATCGAATGGATATCTGTATTCAAGTGCATCTCAAGCGGCTGGACCACACTACATGCATCAAATGGATCTGAATAGCGCCTGGAGCTATGAAATGGTGAATGAAAAGATCTTATCGATCGATGCTTACGGGAACAATTATGTTTACGGTGTTGGAGAGAATGGATATGTGATCCGCAATTTTCCGGTCGTTGGTGTTGAGGAAAATCAAAACATCAATATATCCATTTTCCCTAATCCCGGGAATGAGAATGTAACCTTAGAATATCCAGGACAGGCAAATTTTGAGATTACAGATGCAAATGGGAGAATGATTGAAACTCTCGACGTGGCGGATCAAGTTACGATTAATGTCTCCAACTGGCAAAAGGGGGGTTATTTCGTCAAAAGTTCCAATGAGGGAATTGTAAAGAAACTCATCGTCAATTAACATGAAGGCCCGATTTATCGGGCCTTTTTTATTCTAGGTATTCAATTCAGAAACTGTTCAAAAAATCCTCCTATCTGTAGCTCTTCATCTACAAAATGGATCTCATAGATCCAGAATCGATCATCGTTATTTTTATCTTTCGACGACATTGGTATTTGATTATCAGGATGAATGTAATTCACCAATTCTTCTCCCTGTATTTTTTCGTGAGGGAAATTACCGATCAAATGACCGCAATGTTCATTTCCAAATTCCCAACCGTATTTCCCAGCTAATTCCCTGGTGAAAGCGTAAAATTCTGCCCCTGTAATTGTCTCCAAATTTGCGAGATAAAATTCCCTCCCCTCGTTCCAAGCAGCTTCAATATCTTGTTGAATTTTCAGCATTTTTGGATCACTTCCCAATACATACGTCCTTCCAAAATCCGCCTCCCATTCATCGAAGACCGGACCGAAATCCAGGAATAATATGTCATTTTCCCTGATGGTGAAATTTTCTGGATTATGTCGATAAGGCAAGAGTGTATTGCTACCCGCCCTTACGATACGTTTATGCCAGTATTTTTTAATTCCAAATAATTCAAACGCCAAGTCATAAACGCTTTGATTCAATTCCTTCTCGCTGATTCCGCCAAGGATATAGTTACGGTTTTCAAGCTCCTGAAAAAGCACTTTTGCTTTTTCCTCTGCGCGCACCAATTCTTGAATTTTCTCAATTCTCGACATACTTCAATTTCTGATTCAGGCCTCCAAATTAATCACATAACTGATAATTTATATCGCTACCATTAAAATCAGATCTTGACTCCTCTCAACCTTAGTGCATTGCTGATTACTGAAACAGAGCTGAAGCTCATCGCTAATGCAGCGATCATCGGCGATAATAAAACTCCAAAGAATGGATACAAAAGACCGGCAGCGATCGGTACACCCAGAATATTATAGAACATTGCAAAAAATAAATTCTGTTTGATGTTGCGCATAACGGCATGACTCAAATTACGTGCTTTTACGATTCCATGTAGATCACCTTTCACAAGGGTGATCATAGCACTTTCTATCGCAACGTCAGTACCCGTTCCCATCGCGATCCCTACATCACTTTTAGCCAATGCTGGAGCATCATTGATTCCGTCACCTGCCATTGCCACTACTCGACCTTCATCCTGCATTGACTCAACCTCCTTCATTTTATTTTGAGGAAGCATCCCAGCCTTGAAATCATCCAAACCGAGCTCTTTTGCCACAGAACTCGCGGTCACTTCATTGTCTCCTGTAAACATGATGACTCGAATACCTTTTTGTTGAAGATCTTTGATCGCTTTTGCTGCCGACTGTTTGATCTTATCGCCAATCACGATAAATCCGACTACATTTCCATCAAGCGAAAGAAAGGATACGGTTTTTCCCTTTTCCTGGTAGCTCAATGCCTCTATTTGCATTGATTTAGTTATGTCGGATCCTGAATGGAGCATCATTTGAGGATTTCCTAGCGCTAACTTTTTCCCATCAGCAACTCCTTCAACCCCTTTTCCAGTTACTGCATTAAAATCCTCTATTTTGCTGGCAGAAATATTTTGTTCTTTACCATAGTTGACTGTAGCATCAGCCAATGGGTGTTCACTGTTCGCATTAAGTGAAACGATGTACTTAAGGATATCTTGTATTTCTAATTCTGCCTTTAAGGAAACTACCTTTTCTACAGACGGTTTCCCTTCCGTGAGGGTTCCTGTTTTGTCGACAATAAGCGTATCAACCTTATTTAGTTTTTCCAACGCCTCTGCGTTCTTGATCAGCACTCCATTTTGAGCTCCTTTTCCTACACCAACCATGACAGACATCGGGGTTGCCAATCCCAATGCACACGGACATGCAATGATCAGTACGGCAATTCCATTTGTCAAAGCATAAACAAATGCGGGATCAGGTCCCCATATGATCCAAAGTGCAAAGGTCACCACTGAAACCAACACGACGATCGGCACGAAATATCCCGATACCTTATCCGCAAGCTTCTGAATTGGCGCTTTGCTCCTACTGGCATTATTCACCATCTGAATGATCTGCGACAACAAGGTTTCAGCACCCACTTTTTCTGCTCGCATGATGAAAGACTGATTTCCATTTATGGTTCCACTGCTCACTTGATCACCCACCACTTTTGAAACAGGAACTGGTTCGCCTGTGATCATCGATTCATCAATACTTGAATAACCATCCGTTATAATACCATCAACAGGATTTTTTTCACCCGGCTTGACCTTAAGTAAATCTCCCAATTGAATTTCATCGATACTTACTTCTGATTCCATGCCATCTTTAACCCGAATGGCAGTATTAGGCGCAAGCTTCAACAATTCTTTTACGGCCGAATTAGTCTTACTGTGTGCACGAGCCTCGAGTAATTGCCCCAACAATACGAGCGTCAGAATCACAGTCGCTGCTTCAAAATAAACATGTACGGTACCACTTTCTGTTTTGAATTGGTCTGGAAAAAAATCTGGGAAAAAGAGTCCAAACAAGCTGAATAACCACGCAACAGCAGAACCAATTCCAATCAACGTAAACATGTTCAAGTTCCAGGAAACAATACTTCTGTAGGCTCGCTGAAAGAACATCCAAGTGGTATAAAATACAACCGGAACGGAAAGCACAAATTGCACCCAGTTCCAATACTTTTGAGGCATCAGACGATATAAGGGATTGTTCATGATCATTTCACTCATGGCAATAAGGAATATTGGCAGAGTAAATAAAACTGAGAGCCAAAATTTTCTCTTTAATTCATGAAACACTTTATCCCCAGCCGATGTATCCGGTTTCTTTAAGATCAAATTC
The DNA here is from genome assembly GCA_937899625.1 of uncultured Bacteroidota bacterium. Taxonomy (GTDB): domain Bacteria; phylum Bacteroidota; class Bacteroidia; order Flavobacteriales_D; family Crocinitomicaceae; genus M0103. Next base: position 3,162 of record CALCCB010000040.1, on the reverse strand, counting down.
ATCCCACAAATCGGACATGTGCCTTTCTGGTCCTTTATCACCTCAGGATGCATCGGACATGTCAAGATCTGATTAGAAGAAACAACCGCCCTTGGCTGTTCAATAAGATCCATCCCACAAACTGGACAGTTTCCAGGTTTCGAGTAGGTCTTATCTCCTTCACAATGCATTGGACAATAAAAGATACCTGACCCACTTTCAATGGAAACTGACGGTTTCATTTCTTTTAAAATCATCGGTTCATTTTGGATGGAGTAATGTCCTCCGTCATTTTCCAAAACAGCCTGAAACGTTGACAAAGAAACATGCTTGTCCATATGGATCACCGCTGTTCCATTTTTGAGATCAACCTCCACTTTGCGAACGCCTTCAACTGCCGAAAGAAGTTGTTCTATATGGTTTCGACAACCGTCACAGGTCATCCCATGTATATGATATGTATGTTTCATGTATAGGAAATCCGCCGAAAATGTTTGCTAAATCAAATCCCGAATGGACTTCTTTTAAAGTTAAGTAAAGATCATGAAACCCAATATTGATTTCAAGAAGGAGGTCTATTTTATCAGTTAAAGCCGATCAAGCGAATCCTTTTTTCATTGACAAATAAGAAGTTGCCAGAGCGTTGAGCCTTGTCGTCTTCGATTACTTTGAATTGTTCCTTAAGCTCCTCGGGAACTTCAATTTCAACCTCATCGAAATACAAATAAGTACTGTCATTCAACAAGTGCAACGTGCCATTCATTTCCTCCTCGTCAGGCTCTACTTCGTAATAGTACCTATCCGCGTCCAGAAATAATCGAAAAACAGTAAAATCAGGAACCTTGGTTTTGGAAATGACCTTGTCAAATGAATATTCATATTGGGTACCGTCGGATAAGGTTTGATTGAGCTTTGTTTCACGCACTCTTATCTTATATTGATAACCCCACTCAAAATCAAAATGCTCCAAATATTCAATGTGTGAATCCGGCGAATTCAAAACCAGCCTTTTGAAATGCTCATAATTCTGAAATGATTTTGAAGGCTCGATCGTAATTGTTTTGAATTTTGAGCTCTGACTGTAAGACAGAGAGATTAAAAAGTAAAAAGCGACCAAGACAAATGATTTCATGTTTTTCTGTGTTAATTTCCCAATAGATTTGAAGGATTTGAGCATTACAATTAGTATACCGTTTTACTTTTTAAAATCAAAGAACGCCCAATCAAAAGACAGGGCGTTCCTCAAAATACTATGATCGTGATAGGATCAATTCTTAACGAACGATCTAGAGGTTGTACCATCGATTTTTACCAGGTAAAGACCCTTTTCAAGTGATTCAATATCAACCGAATTATTCCCGGAACTCAGCAATTGAGTTTTGACAACATGTCCCAAAAGATCAACCAGAGTCACTTCAACTGTGGCAGTTGACTCGATATTCAACACATCCTGAGCCGGATTTGGATACAGTTTCAAAGAAACGTCTTCCTTTTCGATCACAGACATTTCATTTGCATCGAAAACCTTCATCGTTATCAAAGGAGTTTTGTCTTCTCCAAAACCTAGTGCATAATATTGAGTTCCGTCTGACACCGGTCCTACAGGCTGTAAATAATGATTGATATTCGCATAGTAATTTGCATCTCTTCCAAATCCTAACCAAACATTTGCATTCGAATTTCCGATACAAACTAAGTAGCGCTGATCATCAACAAGCTGCGTTGGTGTATCAAATCCCTGATAAACAACTACCTCATCAAGATCAGAAGGATAATAGTAGTATCCATAAGAAATTGGATTCAAATTGCTAAATCCAAAATTTGCATCATTCAGATCGGCAAAAACATCATTCCACTCATATAAGGTCAATGAGATCTCCTCTCCGGTAAGATCATTTGTCCCAGCTGCAGCAGAGAAGTACAACCCTTGCAAACCTAGTCTTGAAGCGTTCGCATCTTTATAAGTGATACAAGCTTCCCAACTTGTTGCTCCTCCTCCCGGTCTCCAACTTGATGAAACCATAGGCAAATTAGTTGAAGGATCAATAAATGAATAGGAAATAAGAGAATCTGAAATATGAAAATCATACCCTAAACTATCATCATAGCTTGCTTCATCAGTAATTGCTCCAAGATCCACTTCATAGGATAACGAATAGCTACCTGCAGGGTAATTGGTCATTGAATAGGCCGGAATTGAATTGGTACCTCCAGTAAACACGTCAATGCTATCTCCTGATAAAATACTCAAAGGTCCTGTAGACTGAGTCCAGGTTCCGTTTGGTCCAACGACAGTGGCAGTAATATTTACCGTTGATTGATCATTTGTTCCGTAGTTGTAAATCGTTGCTCCCACATCAAAGCCATATTCGTTTTGTGCTTGAGTCGTCAAAGCTGCGGTGGCTGTGTTTTGAGGACGAAGTGTCGTCATCTTCTTGATCCCTATATCATCTCCAAATAAACCTAATTTGTTTCCTATAAATGCAACGACAGTTTCACCATTTTCGATCTTACTTCTAATCAATGCTCCATCTGATTTTCCAATGAATGCAAAAGGAATTGAAGTTGACATTCCATCAGGGAATCCTGAATAAGCATATACTCCGTCTACTCTGTTCACGACAATTACACCAACTGCACCAGCATTTTGAGCATTCAAAATTTTAGTGCTGATATAACAATCATTGGTGGAAACACCATCATATCGATAGACCATCACTATCTTACCTGTCACGTCATTTGTCAAAGGTGAACATGCCTCATTGGAATGAGGAATTCCTTGTGCATTTATTCCAGGTGTTCCATCTTCTGCAATCACTACGGTATCCTGAACAGCATCAGCAGGATTATTTAAATCAGCAAGTCCCCAATCTGCGGCATCACCATTGGAAGTGAAATCATAAGCACCAGCGATAGAGATAGGCTCAATAACAGTAAAACTAACTTGGGCGTTCACAATAAGTCCGATGCAAATTGAGATCTGAAGTAAAATAAATTTTTTCATGTGATTTCAGGATTGCATTCCACTTATCTAGGTTGCTAACTCTTTTAAGGAGGAATGTTTTAGTAGAATTGATATCATTTTCTGTATCATTAAGAATGTCTGATAATTTCTTTTCTATATCAACACAACATTCTATTATGGAATCATTCTCTGGAAATTTAAAGTTTGAAAAATACCTT
>CALCCB010000039.1 GCA_937899625.1 uncultured Bacteroidota bacterium | reverse complement strand
GGAGAAATGTGCTCCTGGTATGGTTCAAGAATGCTAAAGTCAGTTGATTATTTCAGAGAATTATCCCGTTCAATCCTGTGATGAGAAGAAGTTGTTGATTAGAACGAACCGCATGGCTTCACTCATCGGATAACATCCTTTTTCAAATTTCAAGTTTCCTTCGATTGATCCCTCACCTTTTGAGATTCTTGTCAGGCGGATATCAATTTCTTTCGAATGTGCAGAAAGGCGTTTTCCGGCCTTAAATGCTGGGATCATTTCAAGGAAAGCAGTCATCAAGCCCCCTCCTTCAACATTCATTAATGGCTCCAGCTCTCCGTATATGCTGATCAATTCATCAGGTTCCGGAGCAATTAATTGCGGGTTTTCATGCACGCCCAGAAAGATCGTGGTGGGAGATAGCTGTTTGAAGTGTAGTTGTTCTTTCTGAAACCAGATCGATCCTTTGTCTTGCTTATAATCCAGCATGGTTTTAAGCTCTTCGTCTTCAAACAACTCTTTGATCGAAACATTTTCTTCGAATTTCATAATCAGATCAATCTGTGGAACCACAAAAAAGCCTGTCGAATGATTGATCACTTTTGCTCCATAGTAATTAAGGGAAAAACTTTCGAATGGAGGCAGCTCAATGCCGATTCCGTTTAGCATCCATGTCAACGTATCAGAAATGGCGTTGTCCATAAGGTTGGAGCAAACATGAAATCCTTGAGGTTTCAAAACCTGTTTAGGAAATGAACCTGAAGCCTTTTCATCAAACTGAAAACTACCGGAAAAGATCAGTTGATCATCAGACTCTCTGATGGCAAAATCAGAGAAAGGTTGACTTGATCTTTCTCTCCAGCTGATCTGTGTAAAGTCCTCTTTATTCGATCGAAAAGATTCTGTAGATTTTGAACGAATGATCTTATTTCCTAGTGCGATTAACGTTTTTCGATCTAGCTTTGATCCCTCTGCTCGCATCATGATCAATCCAATTTCATCATTGGCTACTCTAACTGTTTTTGAATCACCTTTTGGTTGATCGAGAAACTTATCCTTGCTGGTAAGATTAACCAGAATACAATTCACTTTTTCATCCTTTACTGGAATCTGGACATAAAAAAGATCAGAAAGTAGGTGAATTCCTGGATCTTTTAATTTTTGATCATCCGCTCCTCTTGAATTTAGAAAGTCCTGCATCAGTTGGGAGATCTCTTCATCTTTCGATTCCATGAGAACAGAAAACAAGGTGTTTTCGCTGATCATTTTTCCGTCTATTCGGGCAACGATTAATGCATTTTCAGGAATATAATCATCATTGCATGAAGGAATTTCCTGAATTAAATAACGACTGGTAGTAAAAAGGAACCATAAAGCCGGTAAGAGCATTATGAAGAGTAGAGAGTTGCCGATCTTCCTGATTTTGGTCATTCAAACAAATGTAATCAATAGTTATTTACCTTTGTATCATGAAAAAGTTGTCCTGGTATATTTTAAAACTTTTTGGGTGGAAAATAGATCCCCATACTCCTGAAGGAGTGAAAAAGTGTGTAATCGCTGTTGGGCCTCACACGTCCAATTGGGACTTTATAATTGGATGGCTTGCTTTTCAATATTACGGGATCAATGCCAGCTACCTGATCAAAAGTGATCTGTTTTACCCGCCGCTGGGTTGGCTGTTAAAAGCTATGGGTGGTATACCGGTTGATCGAAAGAAAAAGAACAACATGACGGAATATGCCGCTTCATTATTCGAAAAGAATGAAGAGTTGTATCTGGTCTTTACACCTGAAGGGACGCGAAAGTATAATCCCAATTGGAAGAGAGGTTTCTATTACATCGCGCTGCAGGCAAAAGTCCCGATCTACATTTGTTATATGGATTATGAAAAGAAGATCGGTGGATTCCACAGTTTATTGATCCCGACAGGTGATGTAGAAGCTGATATCGATCATGTAAAAAAGGTAATGAGTCAGTTCAAAGGCCGATTCCCTGAGAAAGGAGTTATTTATCCTTCCTGAATTGACCGGTTTTTTTGTCATATCCGTAAGGACAATGTTTACAACCACTTTTACAGCAATATCCTCTTTTCAAATGATATTTTTCAGTAAAAATGATGTACCCTTCAGGACTCAGATAATAATCTTCTTCGGACAGATTTTTCTTCCTGGAAAAACCGCTGAGATCTTCGCTCATGATGTAAAAGTAACAGTTTGAATCTAATGCTTCTTAGTACACAACAATCCATCACCCAAGAAGTTCACATTCCTGAACTAATAGATCGAAATATTTGCCTTTTGGTGAAAAGAGATGATCTTATTCACAATGAAGTTTCGGGCAACAAGTGGAGAAAATTAAAATACAATCTGGAACAATGTGTTTCATTGAGAAAAGAAGGGGTTCTTACTTTTGGTGGTGCGTTCTCAAATCATTTACTGGCAACCGCATCCGCATGTAAATTAGCTGGATTAAAATCAATTGGAGTTGTTAGGGGAGAGGAGTTGAATGTCAATTCAAATGAAACGCTTTCAAGATGTGCTGAGCTCGGAATGAAGCTAGTGTTTGTATCAAGAGACGAATATTTACTAAAAGAGGAAAAGCAGTACCTTGAAGAATTGCAACTAAAATTTCCAGGTTTTTATCTGGTGCCGGAAGGGGGGAGCAATTACCTCGGAATGATCGGTTGTCAGGAAATTCTTTCAGAAATTGAAGTTTCACCGGATATTATTGTTTTAGCGGCTGGAACCTCCACAACAGCTGCGGGGATTTGTTTATCATTAGATGAGATGCAGCGACTGTGGGTTGTGCCTGTATTAAAATCATATTCAGCTACAGAAAATATTCGTGCAATCCTTTCGAGAACAGCATTTGAATCCGATATGATTGAAGAATACCTGGAACGTGTTATTTCGCTGGAGGAATACCATTTTGGAGGATATGCCAAATGCGATAGCGCTTTGCTTGATCTGATCGAAGAGTCTTATTTCAAATATGATCTGCCTTTGGATCCAATCTATACGGGGAAGGCTTTTTATGGTTTGATGAATGAGGTGAAAAAGCAGGATGTCAAAGACACAACCATTTTATTCATTCATACCGGTGGATTACAGGGGGCGAAGAAGATCTTTCAAAAAGAAAAAAGGGCCATCTATTGATGACCCTCTCTTTTGTGATAGTGGTGGGGTTTATAATCGTTTACCTCCTCTGTTCCATCTGAACAACTTACGGTCATGAATGTATTGACTTCTATCAGTCATCATTGAATACTTCAAGAATAATTCAAATCCTCCAGATGAACGTGTCGCCGGATTCAAAGAAGAAACATTAATGTCATACGACGCTCCCAGTTTGAATCCTTTCATCTTGTACGAGATCGATGCGATGAAAGCATCAGACCAGCGATAGAAGATTCCATAAGAAACAAATGAACGCTGCACATAATTAGTTCGTTTCGAACTTTCGAACAACTCATGGTCAAAATACGTTCCAAGTACTAAATTTCTGTTCGGGCCATACATGGAAAGCAAAACTTGAGGTGAGATCCCGAAGTTTCGATCATCGTCGAACTTTGTTCCGGATACAGAGATGTTTACATTTCTGAACAACAAGTTATCCATCGTGGTGAATGCCGCACGTGGCGCTGTAATGTGGTTTACTCCAATTCCAAAATTGATCTCTGAAACAGCATCGAATTTATATTTTAACATAAATCCAGCTCCAACATCGAACGAAGAAACAGCATTGTCAGGGGAGAAGCTTTCACCACTTGCAATACCTTGGTCATAACCAAAGCCTGTCCATTGGTTGTTCCATGTAGAATTAGTGTTTTTAATGGAATACTGAAAGAGGCCTGGTGCAACCCCTAAAGAGAAAAACAAATTCTTATCTGCTTCCAGGGTGTAATTAATTGGCACGGAAATGAGGTTCGTAGTGAACTTAAGGTCACCAGTTGCATCATTCGTGAAATTCACACCAATTCCAAGATGATTATTGTTCTTCTTGAATAGTTTCGCATCAATCCCAAACGAGTTGGTTCTGAATGCCTCTCCCGTTAAAGAAAGCCATTGCATTCTGAAGTTGGTGAAAAATCGAAGATCTTCATCCATGACAGCCGTAGCTCCTGGATTCAATACACTTGGACTTTCATTCCACATTGAGAAATGACGATCTTGTTGTGCATATGTTGCAGACCCTATTAGAGTCAGAACACAAATATTGATTAGGTTCTTTTTCATAGGGTTTATTTTAGTAGTGTAACGTTTCCATTTAAGTTTCCAATGTCACCATTTACAAGAGTGTATTCCAGAGTCCATGCGAATGTTGCCGGATTGAGTTCTTGTTGGTTGAATTTCCCGTCCCAACCTATGTTCATGTCATCAGATTCAAAAATGAGCTGTCCATAGCGATTGTACACTCTGAAGATCATGTTCGCAACTCCGTATCCATTTACATACAAGATGTCATTATTTCCATCATTGTTAGGGGAGAAGGAGTTCGGTACTCCTATTGGATAACCTGTTGCTGGAACATCGACCGTTACGACTGTAAAGTCAGAAGATGTACATCCTTGATTATCCACCGCTGTTGCAGTATAAGTTGTTGTGATCGTAGGGAAAACTTCAGCCTCAGAACAGTCTGTTACAATACAATTCAGTACATCTCCTTGATTGTTAGGTGTCCAAGACCATGTAATCTCTCCGCCCGAAGCAGTTGCACCAATGGTGACAGTATCGCCAAGGTCAATGTTCGTTCCTCCGTATGCAGTAATCGTTGGAGGGGTAAGAACTGTGACGTTTTGAGAGTAGCTTCCGGTACCAAAACTATTGGTAACTACCAGTGTTACAGTATAGGTTCCAACAGTATTGTAGCAAACAACAGGAGGATTTGCCGCAGATGAGCTTGAAGGTACACCTCCAGGGAAAGACCACTGGTAGGTAGGTGTGCTGATTGAAGATGAATTGTTTGTGAATGAAATACAATCTCCTTCACATGGATCATTATCTGAAATCGCAAAAGCTGCAGTAGGAGTTGAACATGATACCACCTGAATAGTAATGATCGTGTCATGTGTGCCTACAGCGTCAGTTACTTCTAACCATACGTTAAAATTACCTACTGTGTTAAAGGTGACACTGTGTGGACCGGCTGTATTAGCAGTGCCGGGTACACCACCGCCAAAGGACCAGCTGTAATCCGTAATTGTATAATTAGTAGTACTGCATGAGTTGAAGATTAACGATTGTCCTTGACAAACTACTCCATTTGAAACAGCGATACAAGCAGTTGGCCCACCTGTGCAGTCGTTCACAGTAATCGTAAAGGTTGCCACATCATCTGGGCAAGGAGCTGTTCCAGCAACGGTGTATGTGAAGGTGTACACTCCGGGTGTAACACCACTTGCGTTAAAAACTGCAGTTGTTGTATTGAACTGGCCACTTGGAGTACCTGTAGTTTCCAACCATGTTCCACCTGGGTCTTCGCCACTTAGCAGTGTGCTGATATCAATACTGGAAGTGTTACAAACCGAGGAAGAGTTATTTGCTCCGGCAGTTACCGAAGATACCACGGTTATATAATCTGTTTTTGCCTCTGAGTCTGTTCCATCATCATCCGAAATCGTCAAAGTAATCGTGTAAGTCCCTGGTGTATTAAAGCAAACGTTCGTAGGATTTTGAGCTGACGAGTTTGTGGCTCCTCCACCAAAATCCCATGAAAAAATAGGGTTGGTGCTAAATGTACTGGTATTAGTAAAGTCAATACATGTTCCTTCACAGATATTCGTTGGTGTAGCTGAAAAGTCCGCTACAGGAGGAATACCTGAAGACGGAACAGTGATCCGTACATTATTAATCGCAATCGAAGGGTCTGTACCTACCCCGTCATCATTGTTTTGCCATCCGAATCCAATTTTAAGGTTTGGATTGTTTTCACAAGAAACCGGCATGGCAATGGAGTAAGCAGTCCATTGTCCCTGACCACCTCCACAAGTTGGGGTTGTGGCTAAAGTTGGAACCAGAGTCAACCATCCTGAACCTGTGTTGATCCAGACACTCCCATAATCCTGACCAGCCTGACCATTGTGGATATAATCAAATGACAATGTTAAATTAGTGTAGCCTACCGTGGAGATAACCGGTGATTCCGCTCTTCGGTGGGTGTTCACACAAATGCCAAATCCACATAAGCCACCTGCGTTGTACGCTGCGCCACTTCCTGGAAACAGTGTGCTGGTAATGTAAAGTGAATTATTTCCTGTACCTGCAGTTCCACATCCTGGAGGTAAAACACCGGATTCAGAATCGCTGATCTCCCATAAATTGGCATCAGCATCATTCGTTCCAAAGGATGTATTCAATGTCCAGGTAACCGCACCATCAAAATTTTCTGTGTAGATGGGGGTTTGTGAATGGACAAAGCCCAATGAAAAGAAGAAAAGGCAACTAAATAGTAGTTTCTTCATAGTAATAGTTTTGGATCGTATTTTTCCGAATTTATATAAAATCAACGTATCCTGTTACGAAAAGGTTTAAGAAAAGTTATCTAAAAGAGTAATTATTTGTCGTGCCTCTCTAACGTCGTGAACACGAAGTAGTTCTGCGCCTTTCAATACATTGACCGTGTTTAAGACTGAGGTTCCATTTAAAGACTCCTCAGCGGTTACGCATAACGTTTTGTAAATCATTGATTTTCGAGATATTCCTACAAGAATTGGCCGTCCTAAAACTCCAAATTCACGCACGAACTTCATCAGTTCAAAGTTCTGTTCAACATTTTTTGAAAAGCCAAATCCTGGGTCCAGAATTATATCGTGAATACCTGACGTTCTGGCTTTTGAAAGTTGAACCGAAATTTCTCCTACAACTTCACTGAAAATAGAGGAGTAATTGGCATGTTCTTGCATGTTCTGAGGGGTTCCTCTCATGTGCATCAGAATATATGCAGCTTTTGAGGAAGAAACTACTGAAAATATTTCAGGATCGAGTAGTCCGCCGCTGATATCATTAATGATCTCGACGCCTTCATTTACAGCGGCTTTCGCTACCTCTGAACGAAAGGTGTCCACAGATAATGGCATGGAAGGAAATTCCTTTTTCAAGGCTTGGATTATAGGTATGATCCTGGCGATTTCTTCTTTTTCTTCAACATTCAAGGCTCCCGGTCTTGAGGAATATCCCCCCAAGTCAAGGATGTCAGCGCCATCATTGATCATCTTTTCGGCTACTTTAAAGGCTTGGCTATCAGATTGAATGCGACTTTGACTATAAAATGAATCGGGCGTAATATTCAGTATTCCCATGACTCTTGGGGTAGACAGATCAAGGATTTTATCCCCTAATTTTAGGTGTTTAATACGTGGAAATTGCTTATCTTCAACCCTTGAATTTACCATATGCCTGAAATGAGCCAAACAGCGTCGGAATACGCAAATGTAATTACTATTTGCAGAGAAATATTTTCAAAGAAGACAAAAGACTATGGTACTGCTTGGAGGATCTTACGTCCAAGCTCATTAACTGACCAGATTTTTATCAAGGCGCAAAGGATCAGAACGATCCAGGAAACGGGGCAGAATAAGGTTGGGGAGAATATTGAAGATGAATTCGTGGCGATCGTGAACTATTGCATAATGGCCATCATTCAATTGAGAGAAACTGATTTGAAGGATCTTGAATTGTCAGCAGATTCAGCAGTGAGTTTGTACGATAAATACGCCAATGAGGCGTTTGATTTGATGTCAAAGAAAAATCATGATTACGGTGAGGCATGGAGAGATATGAGGGTGAGTTCACTGACGGATTTGATCCTGATGAAAATTTTACGTGTAAAGCAGATCGAAGACAATGATGGCAAAACGATCATCAGTGAAGGTATAGATGCCAATTATTTTGACATGCTTAATTATGCTGTATTTGCATTGATTCATTTGAATAATTAGTAAGAATATGATGAGTTTAAGAAATAAACAAAAGGTAACGGTAGGAGGAAGATCATATGTTTTTAATGCTCTTTTTGTCCTGATCAATCTGATTGGCTTGATGCTCGTAGTGATGGGGTCACACAAAAACTTTGAAGAGCAATTTATGCTTTTCAGTTTTATCGGTTGGATCTTGATCGCGTTGACAGGTGCTGGACTATTCATTTTTCAGGGAAGGCTAATGATGTCCAATGTCTCCAGAGTTTTGGTAGGGGGACTATTCATTGTTTCCGGATTGGTGAAAGCGAATGATCCACTCGGGTTTTCGTACAAGTTGGAAGAGTATTTTGAAGATGGTGCATTGGCATTCCGTATCAAGGAATGGTTTGGTGCTCCTGGTTTTTCGTTGGAATTTTTAATCGAATGGGCATTGGTGCTGAGTGTGATCATTTGTGTGGTTGAAATCGTTCTGGGTGTCTTGACGATCATCGGAGGTAAAATAAAACTGGTTTCGTATCTGTTGATGTTGATGATGTTGTTCTTCACTTTCTTGACATGGCATACAGCGAATTGTGATTCCTCCATGAAGTTTACTGATCGTGATACGTATGAAATGTCTAATCCAATAGCAGCGATGAAGATCGAAGAGGCGAAGACCAATAAGGAGATCAAGATCATTTCTAAGGACAGTAAAGAACTCGTAATTGAAGAAATGAAGCAGCCTCAGTGTGTGGATGATTGCGGATGTTTTGGTGATGCGATGAAGGGGTCTGTTGGTCGTTCGTTAACACCGAAAGAGTCCATGTGGAAAGACATTGTTTTGGTTTATCTGGTATTCTGGATCTTTGTTGCACAATGGATCATTGAGCCAAACACAAAAAATCAGAACATTAAGTTCATTATTGCCTCAACGGCAGTAGTTGTATTCTTCTCGTGGGTATTTGGCTGGTATTTCCCTATTTTCTTCGCGTTATTCTGCCTTATTGGTGGATTGTGGATGCTTCGGGCCGGAGGGTTTTTCCTGGGGAATTACGGGGGTACATCGCTTATCGTTTCCTTGTTCAGTTTTGTATTCGTGACCTATGTGTTGATGTATGAGCCGATGAAAGATTACCGTCCATATGCAGAAGGATCTGATCTTGTAAAGATGATGAACGACGGTATAGAAGGGAAATACGAGAGCATGCTGGTCTACAAGAATAAAAAGACAGGCGAAAAGATCGAGTACAATTCAACATCGCAGGAGTACATTGATTCTAAGATCTGGGAGCAAAAAGACTGGGAATACCTTGAAATGACACAGAAGGAAATTATTCCTACGAGAATTCCGTCTATTACCGATCAGTTCAATCCGTTCCTTTCTGTAGCTGACGTGACAGATGCAGAGATGCAGCTCGAGGCAGTGAAGGCGCAATTTGAGAATGCTTATGTGGATGGTTATCTGGTGATGGATCTTGCTTACAACAGCGAAGTTGAAGTGCCTGCGAGTGAATTCACGCCGGATGGATACCCGGATACGGACTACAAGGTGATCAAAGAGATCAAAATGCCGAATCCGGAGTTCACTGAAATTAGTTTGAGGGATTACATTACTACTGCTGATAGAGTGGTGATGCTTTCTGTAAAGAATTTAACGGAAGCAAACTGGAATCAGATTGAACGATACAAGGAGATCTACTATGGCTGTAAAAAAGCCAATATTCCTTTTGTACTTGTTTGCAATGGCAGCAGAGAACAGATCAATGAATTCAGATCAAAAAATAAATGGGATGTTCCTGTCTTCTTAAATGATGAAACAGAATTAAAAGCTATAGCAAGATCCAATCCGTCTTTGCTATTGATTGGTAAAGGGATTGTAAAGGGGAAATATCCTCATCGATCTACTCCTACATGGAATTGGATCAAAACTAACGTGTTTAAATAAGATGAGGAAAAGGATAGTTGCAGGAAACTGGAAGATGAATCTGACCGCTGAAGAGGCGGTCAATCTTTTTAATGAGATCGAAGAAAAGCTGACAGTGACGGATGTGGATGTGAGGATTTATGTGACTTCGATTTATCTTCAGGGCCTCTCAGTACAAAGTAAAAAAGTTACTGTTGGCGCTCAGAATTTTTATCCGTCTTCAAAAGGTGCATTTACAGGAGAGATTTCACCGACACAGTTGAGGTCCATTGGAATCAATACCTTATTGATCGGTCACAGTGAGAGAAGAGATCTTTTTGGTGAAAACAATGAATTCATCCATACCAAAGTAAATAGTGCAATTGAGAATGGATTAGACATTATTTTGTGTTGTGGAGAATCGCTTGAAACACGTGATGCAGGCAATGAGATTGAATTTGTTACAGGGCAATTGTCTTCAGCATTAGATGGAGTTGAAAGTGAGTCCATGAAAAATATAGCGATTGCCTATGAGCCAATATGGGCAATTGGAACTGGCAGAACTGCAACGTCGCAGCAGGCTGAGGATATGCATTTGACCATTCGAAACTGGTTAGGTTCAAAATACGGATCAGCTATAGCGGATTCAACATCAATTTTATACGGAGGAAGTTGTAACGCAGGGAATGCTATGGAGTTATTTGCATGCCCAAATGTTGATGGAGGACTTATCGGAGGTGCTTCACTTGACGCAAAAGCTTTTTTAACGATCATTTCATCTTATTAATGGACTATCTGGAATTACATATTAAACCATCACCCAGGGATCCTTGGACTGAGATCATTATCGCTGACCTTGCAGATAATGGGTTTGAAAGTTTCATTGAAGACGAAAACGGTGTTCTGGCGTATGCCAGAGTTGCGGATGTAAGTGTCGATCACCCTTTGAAGAATACGATACTAGAAGCTCCTTCTGAATTTACTTTCGAGTTTGAACAAAAGATCATTCAGCATCAGAACTGGAATGCGATCTGGGAGGCAGATTTTCAACCTGTCTTTGTAGATGAATATTGCACTATACTAGCTCCTTTTCATGATCAAAATACAGGCAAAGGACTAAAGGTGATCATCCAGCCTCAGATGTCTTTCGGAACAGGTCATCACCAAACGACCTGGATGATGACGAAGATGCTGTTTGAATTAGGAGAGATTCCAAGTAATGTGTTGGATATGGGCGCAGGGACAGGCGTGCTTGCAATCATTGCAGAAAAACTTGGTGCAAGCGAAGTACTTGCTGTAGATATCGAAGATTGGTCGGTTGAGAACATTGTTTTCAATGCCGGTTTGAATAATTGTTCAAAGATCGATGCTCGTCTGGGTGATATTGATTGTGTGACTGAGAAAGGTTTTGATCTTATTCTGGCAAACATTAATAAAAATGTTTTGAAGTCACATATGGCCCATTATGCCCAAAAACTGAATTCGGCAGGAATATTGTTGTTGAGCGGTTTTTTTGAAACAGATGCAAATGAATTAATTGATCTGGCATCGAAAAACGGGCTGAAAGAAAATAAACGAATTACAAAAGATGAGTGGTGCTGCCTGTCGCTAATAAAAGAATGATATGAAACATTTCTTACTATTACTGTCCATTGTTGTTTTGAGTTTGGGATATTCTCAGGAAACTTATACAAACAACAGAGAAAAATTTGTGAAGGAATTTCAAAAGTCGTTGACTGAATTCGGTAAAGGAGAATACCACGATTTCGCCAAAAAGGATCTTCCTGCAATGCTTCTTGAAAGTAATGAACTCGCCGATGATTATTTCTCCAGAATGGTGCAGACTTGTAACTTGATGGTTACAAAGAAATTAAAGCCTTACCCAGATATCTATCAGTACGTATTTTCAGTTTACTCGTTGGTAAAAGGAAAGCAATCATCGGCGAGTTTTACGGCTTGGCACAGCTCCGTGGATAAGTTGCTCGATAACAGAAACATTAAAAAATTTGAAGACTTTATTGATCTGTCTGCCGGGTTCTTTTCTGAGCGAAGAATTGCAGAATCATCGAATTTTCAGTGGTTATATGAAGGAGGAAGCTATTCTTTTGAATATACTGATAAGCCATTCATTAAATGTGATAACGGTAAACTGGTTTGCCGTGTAGTTAATAAGAGTGCGAGCGGCAGAAGGGATGAGAAATTCATCGACAGCCTTGGGGTATCCGGAACATCCGGAACCTATGATCCTGTGCTTAAAAAATGGGAAGGAACCGGTGGTAAGCTGACATGGGAGAAAGTTGGTTTGCCCGGAAATGAAACCTATGCAACCTTGGGTGGCTATCATGTTTCCTGTAAAACCCCTAACCTGACTGCCGATTCAGTCATGCTGACCACAAAATATTTCTCGAAGCCGATCATGGGAAGTTTGTCGGATCGTGCTTTTAAGATCAATAGAGAGGAAGATAGGATCTACCCACAGTTCTTATCGTATGAAAAACGATTAAGGATCAAAAATATTCGTGAAGGAGTAGACTACGATGGTGGATTCGCGTTAGAGGGAGCAAGTTTCGTTGGAAGAGGGGTTCCGAATAACCCTGCTCAAATGATCATTTATCGAAATAATCAACCGTTCATAAAAGCGAGTGCACAGCAGATCTATGTGTACCCTGAGAAGATATTTTGTCAGAATACTGCAACCGCGATGTATTTCAATACAGGTGATTCAGTGACTCATGCCGGGTTGAACTTCCAGTATGATTTTGATAAACACATGGTGGAGTTTGTTCGAACCAAAGAAGGCATCGGTATGGCGCCATTCCAGGATTCGTACCATATGATCGATATTTATGTAGCCAAGATCACTTGGGATGTCAATGAGCAGGATATCCTGTTTACCTATGATTTTGGTACTTCTCAAGAACAGCGATTGGCACGTTTTGAGTCGAAGAGATACTTTGATGCAAGACTTTACGATCAATTACAAGGGTTAGAACCAGTGCATCCATTGGTATCTATTTACAAGTACTGCTATAAGTACGATGAATACCTCCTTACCGAAGGAAAGGCTGCAACCGCACTGGGTAAGACAGTCGAACAGGCAAAACCTTTATTGTTGGAGTTGTCAAACTATGGATTTATTAGTTATGATTCTGAAAACCAGAAAGTAACAGTTAACCCGAAATTGGAGAATTTCGTTTTGGGTAAATCAGGTAAGAGGGATTATGATAACTTGATCTTTGTGTCAGACCTTCGTCCAAAAGAACTTAAAGGGTATACAGAGGAGCAAATCAAAGAAAATAAAACGCTACAACAAATTCAGGCACAATACAAAGCAGAAAGTGAAGAACGAAGATTGATGGCTCATTTTGGTAAGATGAATCTTGGTACGCTTGAAATTCAGCTTAATGCAGTTGATTTTGTGAAATTGTCTGACGAGCAGAATACAACTGTATTCCCGGAAGGAAGTCAGGTTACGGTGAAGAAAAACCGAAACTTTGACTTTGTGGGATGGATCAACGCCGGGAAATGGGAAGTGAACGCATTAAGTGCAAATTATGTGTATGACGAGCACAAGGTAAACTTGTTGAAGACCGATGAAACGATCTTGAGGGTACGTCCAATGGCTGAAACAGATGGTAAACAATCGATCGCGATGTTTAATTCGATCAGAGGGATCAAAGGCGAGATCTTTGTCGATGATCCTACAAATAAATCAGGTCAAAATGAAAAGATCACGGATTTTCCTAAGGTCAAAGTAACGAAGCCTTCATTCGTTTACTACAACTTTAAAGATTTGTACAGAGGTGCATACGATAGTACTCGTTTCTATTATACTATAGCACCATTTGAATTCGATAGCCTTGATAATTTCAATGAAAAGTCATTCCGATTAAAAGGGGAGTTAACATCCGCTGGTATTTTCCCTAAGATCACGGAAGATCTGAAAATCATGCCGGACTATTCTTTTGGATTCTCAGCAGGTGCGCCTAAAGAGGGTTATGAATTCTATGGTACCAACGCGAAGTATGATAACAAGATCATTTTATCGAATAATGGTTTGCAAGGTGCTGGAACGATTAACTATATCCATTCGACTTCAATTTCCAAAGCATTGACCTTCTTGCCGGATTCGACAATTGGATATGCCCAGTTCTCAAACAAGCCGATCGAAGTAGGTGTAGAGTATCCAGATGTTGAATCGGAGGATGCGTTCATCACTTATATTCCAAAAAAGAATATGCTCAAGGCAAAGTCGACACCAAAAACTGACCTTCGTTTCTTCAACAGTGAAGCCAAGTTGAGAGGTGAAGCAATTGTTACGCCAAAAGGAATGAGAGGAAATGGTTTGATCACATTTAAAACCGCAACCACAGTTTCCAAAAACTATCTATTCAAACGATGGGATATCACTGCCGATACTGCTGGATTTAGTTTGAAAAATACCTATGCGCAAGAAGGAGAAGATCCTTTGGCGTTCCAGGCAGAGAACGTACAAGCATGGATTTCCTTTAAGGATCGAAAAGGAGAATTTATTTCCAACAAAGGTTCGTCACAGATCAACTTTCCTGTGAACCAGTATTTGTGCCGTATGGATAAATTCTCTTGGTTCATGGATTATGCTGAAATGCAGATGGAAAAATCAGGAGAAAAAGACGTAACGATCGATACGGATATGGATCTTGTTGGACCGAACTTCTTCTCAACGCATCCGAATCAGGATTCATTGAGTTTTAGATCGCCTAAGGCAAAATATGACCTGAAAGAGCGTTCGATCTATTGTGAACAGGTGGAATATATCGAAGTCGGTGACGCGCGAATATTCCCAGATAGTATGAGGGTGATTATTCGTCAGAAAGCGAAACTGGAACACTTCAACAATGCTAAGGTTATTGCCAATTACCTAACAAAGTATCACACTTTCTCCGAGGCATCAATTGATATCCTTGGAAAACGTTCATATAATGGAAATGGAAGGTATCCATATTACGATAAGGACTCCGTGTTGACCTACTTTATCATGGATAAGATCAATCTGGATACAAGTTACCGAACGGTGGCTTCAGGAAAGATCGGTCAGAATGATGGATTTAAGCTAAGTAAAGAATTTGATTATTACGGAAATGTATCAATCAAAGCGGATAACCCTAGGATTAGCTTTGCGGGAGCAACAAGGATCAACCACGATTGCAGTAAGTTTGAACGTAACTGGATGACCTTCTCTACGGAGATAGATCCTTCGAACATTCAGATCCCTGTATCGGCGAAGATGAAAAATCTGGATGGACAACCGATCTCGGCGGGTATTGTCTGGAGACATTCCAATGCCAGCGATAGTATTGCCTTGTATCCAACCTTCCTTTCTTCATTAGTTTCAGGGGATGACCCAATCGTAATGACAGCAGATGGCTACTTGCAATACAATCAATCTGCAAAAGAATTCCAGATCGGATCGAAGGATAAACTTCTCAACCGTTCAGAAAAAGGAAACTTCCTTGCACTTCATACGGAGAGTTGTTCAATGCAAGGGGAAGGAGTTGTTAATCTTGGACTGGATCTGGCAGACTTGACCGTTGATGCTGTTGGAACTGTAAGTTATAACCAAACCACCGGAGAGACTGCGATGAATCTTACAACGAGATTCACGATGGCGATCGATAAAGGAGCAATGGAAGGTGTTGCAGAAAGAATCAATAAGATAGAAGGATTGCAGCCAATGGATATGAATTCGACTACATTGGAAATGGCCCTTGTAGAATGGACTGATCAGGAGACTGCTGACCGCTTTAAGTCTGATTATACCATCAAAGGTGAGGTGAAGAAATTCCCGAAGCAACTCGAGCAGGCATTCATCTTGACGGGGGTTAAATTGTCGTCATATGATAAGTTTGGGGTCGAAGAAAAAGGATTGATTACGAGCAATACCACTGCGATCTTGTTGTATATGTATGAAAAGCCGGTGATGAAGTTTATCCCGATGAAAGTGTTCTTCCAGCAGCAAGGACCTGTTTCGGGAGGTGACCGACTTGGAGTCTATTTCGATATACCTGGTGGATATGACTATTATTTTGATTACCGTCTAAACAAGAAGGATGGCGAAATGAGAATCATTACGGGTGATAAAGAACTGGCAGATGGAGTAAATTCAATCAAAGAGGATAAGCGTAAAACAAAGAACTTTAAATATGAAATTAGTACTCAGGGAGTTTATAAGAGTAGGTTCCTGGGGCTGTTTGACAGATAATGGAATATATTTTTACAGGAATTATTTCCTATTTATTGGGATCTATCCCGACAGCGGTCTGGATAGGAAAGGCATGGTATAATGTAGATGTTAGAGAGCATGGCAGTAATAATGCCGGTGCTACGAATACCTTCAGAGTATTGGGGAAAAAGGCTGGAATTGTTGTGCTGAGTGTGGATGTGGCTAAAGGAGTGCTGGCTACAGTTGTCCCTTTCGTTGTGGTTGCCATACTCAAGAACCTAGAGGGTTCAATGGAGTTTTTGCGCATTGAGGCAGCAGTATTGGCAATTGTCGGACACATTTTTCCGGTCTTTGCACAATTCAGAGGAGGTAAAGGAGTAGCGACGTCTCTAGGAGTGATTGTCGGTATTCAGCCGCTGGCTGCAGCCATTTGTATTGGACTTTTTATGATCGTTTTTATCTCAAGTAAATACGTTTCATTAGGTTCGATCTCTGCTGCGCTTTTGTTTCCGGTAACCGTTTTCTTCCTTGAACCTGGATCAGTGATTATTTTCTGGTTCAGTGTCGTCCTAAGTGGAGGGGTGATCTTTGCTCACAAGAAAAATATCGTTCGTTTAATGAACGGAACTGAGAGCAAAATGAACCTTTTTGGAAAATAGTCGTACTAATCACTCATATAAAATAAGAAGGCACAATTAGGTAAGTGATTCAACTGAAAAATATTCTTGTGGCCCTGATTTTACTGGTTTCTGTTGCGCAATTAAGTGCACAGACAGAAGCCGAAATGAAGGCGCAAGCAGATAAATTGTTCGATACCGAACAGTATCTGGATGCGACACCTTTATATTTACGTCTCGTTGCACTACAGCCTAAAGATGCAATGTACAATTACAAATACGGTACTTGTCTCTTATTCAACTCCAATAAAAAACAAGATGCCATCAAGCACTTGTCGGCCGCGGTAAATGATCCGAATATTCCTGTTGAGGCATATTATTATCTGGGTAGAGCACTTCATCTGGATTATCGATTCAATGATGCGATCAAGTACTATGCGTTGTATAATGAAAAGAAGATAAAGACAACGAAACAATTCGATGCTGATCGGGATATTCGGATGTGTCAGAACGGTAAACGTTTGATGACGACGATTTCCGATCTGATCGTTACCGATAAAAAAGAAATTACCTCCGATAAGTTCTTCAGGATCTATGACCTTCACGATATTGGTGGAAGTATGCTTGTTACGGCTGAATTCCAGTCTAAGCTGGATAAAAAGTACAATCATATTCCATTGATTCATTTCCCTCAGAAACCGAGTGTGATCTATTACTCTAGCTATGGCGACAACGAAGCAACAGGAAAAGATATCTATGTCAGAAGAAGGTTGCCGGACGGCAGCTGGGGTCTTCCACAACCTATACCAGGAAATGTAAACACCCAATTCGATGAAGACTATCCATACATGCACCCGGATGGACAGTATTTGTACTTCTCATCGAAAGGACATAATTCAATGGGGGGATACGATGTATTCCGTAGTAAGATTGATCCTGAAACAGGAGCTTTTGGTCCACCAGAAAACATGGACTTTGCGATATCATCACCGGATGATGACATGTTCTATATTGTAGATTCACTCAACAAGAACGCCTATTTCGCTTCTGCACGCCAGAGTGAGCTGGGTAAATTGTATGTGTACAAAGTACTGGTAGAGCGTGTTCCGATTCAGCTATCCGTGATCAAAGGTAATTTCGTATCTGAGGTGGATCCTTCGATCAAAAAGATCGATTTCCAGATCAAAGACTATGCTACTGGGGAAGATATCGGACGTTTCAATTCCAATGACAAAGCAGTTTATTTGATCACTTTCCCGAAAGGAGGGAAGTATGAGTATGTTATGAATATCGAAGGGAGCTCCAAGGAGTTCAGGTCCATTGTTTCTATTCCTTTCCTGAAAGAATTCAAACCACTGAAACAGAAGATCGTTCATGCATATGATGAAAATGGACGGGAGATTGTGAAGATCATTAACCTCTTCAACGAGGAGGTAGAGGATCCGCAGTCTGTTATCGCTGAAGTGATCAAGAAGCGTTCTGAGTTGAATGTGAACGTGCAGGAGTTCGATATGGAGGAGATCGAGCAAGAGCGGGAGAAGAAAGTAGCTCTTGATGAGCTGGGAATGGGAGACCTTCTTGCAGTTGAGATCGCTGATCGTCTGGCGAAAGAAGCAGAAAAGGCACTTCAAAATAAAAAGCAAGCTGAGGAGATCACCAATAACATTAATGCGTTAGTCATACAGAATTCAGAAGTTTTCAAAAAGCTTGAGGCCCAGATTAAGGAAAAAGTAGCAGAGGCCAATAAAGCCCAGAATGAAGAAAACAAATACATCCTTCTTCGTGAAGCACAGAATCTGATCCGTAAACAAAATGATTTAAATACGGAATCAAAGAACCTGATGAGATTGGCCGATTCTGTGAATGCGGTAATTACTAGCTCTGCTTCAGCAGGAAAGATCAATCAACTGAATGATATTGCAAAGACTTTTGACAAGATCTATCGAGATGAGGATGAAAAAGCTGCCATCGACTATTTAATACAAAATAAGGAATTAGTCAGGGGAGCTTTAAACGATAATACTACTTCTTTGGTTCAAAATCTGGTAGATCGTATCGTTGTGATTGATGACAAGCTGAATGGCTTAAACGACAAAATAGATGCATATTCAAGAGAGCTGAAAGATTTGGATATTGAAATTCAAGTGCTCCAAAACTCAAAAGAAACAGCAAAAAAGAAAGAATGGGAAGAGATCGATCGAAAGATCAGCCAGAAGAAGGAAGAGGTCCTGTTAATTCAGGAAGAGAAAAAGAGACTTGAGAAACAAGTTGAAGTGCTCAATGGTGAAAAGTACATTCTAAAAAAACAAGTGGATTTGCTTCAGGAGGCATTAAGAAACAAAACCACAATAGTCGTTGCTAAAGAGAATGCAACTCGTGCTCTAAAAGAAACCGAAAAGACCAATACCAATACCTTGACTTCATACGTAAATCAGCAAATTGATGTGATGGAGAAAAATGATCCAACATTAAGAGATAAGGTCATTGTCTCATTCGTTATGAAAGAAGAGAACATCATGGCAGAGCATCAAACGGAACAGGAAAGAATTCAGAACAATCCTAGCTTGAATGAAGAGAAGCAAACAGAGAAGTTATTGAGCAATGCACTGAAGACGAAAAAGGCACTTCAGGAACGATTACGTGATATTGAGGAACAGCTGAGTAAGAATAAGTTCGACGACAAGTTGAGCAAAGAAAAGCTGGCAATAGAAAAGAGTCTGGCGCAGATAGAACAGGAGATCGAACGTCATGAAAAGGAGCTATCGGCTATCAGAGGGACCGATATTGCTTCTTCGAATAATGATTGGGTGAATGAAATAGATCCTAAGTATGATCAAAAGCGTGAAAAGATCACGAACAATGGGTCGTTGAGTCAAAAGGAAAAACTGGAGCAGCAACAGTCGCTGGATCAGGAATTGATCTCGCAAATCGATAAAGAGATAGATCTTACACAGGAGCAGATCAAAAAAGATCCGAACAACCAGCAATTGAAGAACAAAGAGCAGAAGCTTACTCAATTAAAGGAAAAGAAGGAAAAGGAGATCTACACAAGAGAAGAAGAACTAACCAGTCTTAATGAAATTCTGCAGCCATCAAAGAATGATCAGACCTTTATTGAGGAGATCTCTCCTGGATATTCGAATAAGCTCCAAGTGATCAATGCGGACCCAAATTTGACTCAGCCCGAAAAACTTCAGAAAGAAATCGAGCTTGAAGAAGATCTGATTAGAGATTTGGATCAATCGATTGCCGCAATGGAAGCGGCACTGAAGAAGAATCCGACAGATCGTCAGTTAGCTACTGATCTAATGCAGATCCGTAAGATCAGAGAAGAGAAAGGGAATAGCGTAAAGACGTTAAAAGAAGAACTGAATGCGCTTGATACCGATGGGCCTCAAATTACTACAGTGTCAACAACAAGGGAATTGAGCGCTCAATTGTTGCCACAATATGAGGATAAAGTTTCTTCGATAGAAAAAGATAATTCGAAAACAAAGCTGGAGAAATTAAGTGCGATCCAGACCATCGACCAAGAATTGAAATTCAAGGCGCAGCAGGAGGTGAGTAGGTTGGAGTCGGCTTTGAAGAAAGATCCTCAAAACGAAGAACTTAAAAACCGTTTGGCAATCACCAAGGAACTGATCGAGGAGATCGAAGCTCGCATGAAGGAAAGAGCGGTTGAGATCGAAGAGGAAAAGCAGCGTACCGAAAATACAGATGTTGCCTCTCAAAATGAATCCAGTGAGCTGATCGCTTCTATTGATCCCAAATTCGATAAGGCAATTGAATCGATCCAGAAGAACGAAGGCTTAAGTGAAGAAGAGAAGTTGTCTCAGATCCAAGTAAAGGAGAAGGAATTGATTGCAAACATTGACAAAGCGATCGAAAGGAATAACAAAGTATTGGATAAAAATCCTGAAGATGAAGAAGCGAAGACAAGTAAAGAGGAGTTGGAGCAGCTCAAGGCGATCGTGGAATCGAGAGTAGAGGAGAGAGAGCAGGAGATTGCTTCTTTGGTGAAGAAGGAAGTAGATCCAAAAGAGTTTGCAAAAAATAAAATAGCTACACTTAATTCACTGGACAAAACCTATGCGGATCAGAAGAAGCTCTTGGAAGGAAAAGATCCGTTGGATTATGATGGTTTGATCGAGCTGGAAGACAAATTACTTCAGAAGCTGGACAAAGAAAAGCAGTCCGTTCAGAAGACACTTGCCAAAGATCCTTTTAATAAGGAGGCTGTTCAGCAATTGCAGGTATTAGAATCCTTGTTCCGAGATACAAAAGCGGAAAAGGAAAAGTGGGAGTTGCTGAAGACAGAAGGTTCACTTGTGTCGAAAGAGGAAAAGCGAACCATGATAGATGCAGTTGATCCCACCTATCAGGAGAAAAAGCAAGAGCTGGCTCAAAACGTTGTCAGTACAGAGAATATCGATTCGAGAATCGAGTTGGAAAAGCGATTCGTTGCTGATGTGAATACCAAGATCGAAGTGGATAAAATGGTTCTGGAACAGGAGCCTGATAATGAATTGCTGAAGAATGAAGTAATGGTGCTGGAGGTTGTCAAGACGGATGCTGAAAAGGAAATCGCACGTTTGGAAAAGGAAAAGGAACAATTGTCTGAACCGGTAGCTAAAGTAACTGAACGCGAGAAAGAAACGTTGATCGACCAACTGGATAACACCTATGCTTCCAAGTCAGAAGAGATCAATGAAGATAATGAGATCAGCGAGATCGAGCGAATGGAAGAGCAAGTTTTGCTTGACAGAAACCTGCTGAACAATGCATATGAGCGTTTAGAGCAGGTGAATGAGCAATTGAAGGCTGATCCATCAAACGTTCAGTTAAAGCGAGAAAAACTAGTCTTAGAAGCCTTGATCGCCGAATTTGAACAACGTATTCAAGCCAATGAAGAGCAGCTTTCTGTGGTTGTGAAGACCTCTGCGATCGACCAGGCTATGATCGATCGATTTACCGATCAGCTGGATCCTGCCTACCGAAATGATGTCAAGTTCATTCAGAAGAGTAATACGTTCGATCCTTTGAAAAAACTGGAAATGCTTCAGCGTGAGGATCAAGGGTTATTGCAGAAAGTAGAAGATCGTTTGAATGTTATCGAGCTTTCCGGACCTAATCTTTCTCCGGAAATGGAGCAGGAGAAACTGGCACTTCAGAAGTTGAAGTCGGATTTGATCGAAGCGATTGAAGGAAGAGCCAAGGAGATTGAGACGTTGAAAGGAGATGTGGCTTCAAATCCGATCGAGCAAAAGGAGAAGATCGAAGAGTTAATGCCGGATTATTTCGATCAGAAGGAGCAGGTGAAGCAGGATAATACGCTGACAAGAGAGGAAAAGAATGAGCGACAAGAAGAGATCAATAACGAGTTGATCGAAAAGATCGATGCTCGTAAAGAGGTGATTGAAAGTGAGCTTCAGAATGACCCAGAGAATTCAGGTTTGAACTCTGAATTGGAAGGGTTGAACCAGCTAACAGCTTCGGTGGAGAAGGAAAATGAGCAATTGGCTGGAACCTCAAGTACACAGGTGGCAGCAGAAAAGTTGACCGCAGATATCAAGCCGGATTATGCAGACCGCAAGACTGAATTGAACAACAGCAAGATGGAAGAATTGGCGAAGACCAATGGCTTGATTAAGCTGGAAAAAGAATTGTTAGCGGAATTGATCACCGAGCAGAAGGAGGTTGACCGATTATTGAAGAAAGATCCAAGTAACGCTGAATTGATCAAGAAGAATGAATTATTAAGCGATTTGATCGCTCAGCAAAATGAAACGATCGCACAGTTAGAGCAGCGTAAGACCGCTATCGAAGCTGAAGCACTTGCCCAGAAAGAGATCACTTCACTTGATAAGACCTTCGAATCCGATATGAACAAGTTGAAGGAGGAAGGGAATACGGCATTGATGGCTGATCGTGAGAAGGAGCATCAGGAATTGATCCAGAAAAAAGTAGCTCAGAATGAGGCAACTTTAACGAAGAAGAACGATCCTGAATTGACTCAATTGAATGAGAAGCTGAAGGAGGAAATAGCCAGCAGTGAGGAAAGAGAAAATGTGTATAGAAGTAGTAGCACTCAAGAAACCGCTGAAGTAGCTGAGCGAAAAAAAGCATACATCAGTAACTTCAGGGAAGACAACCTTTCCGGGAATGAGAATGCACTGAAGAATGAGTACAATTCTGTCGAAGAGCTTCAGCAGCAAGATGAGGTTTTGACGAATTACGAGACATCGATCAAAGAAAAGATCGCTCAGGTAGATGATCAGCTTAAAAATGATCCTAACTCAAGTGAGTTGCTACAGGAAAAGAAATGGTTGGAAGATGAGTTGAAAGAGGTTCAAGCGAAGCGCAGAAAGATCAGTATTTCTATTGGGGAGCTGGAGACTTCTTTGATGGCGTCTAACCGTACATCTGAAAATAGAGTGGATAGTCCTGAATTAGCGCAACTGGATCAAAAAGAGGCTGAATTGAAGAAATCACTGGCAGAAGGAAATGTGAGTGGAGCAGAGCAGAAGAAGCTTGAAAAAGAATTGTCTACTGTTCAGCAGGAGCAAGTGAAGGTGGAGAATGAGTTGTTGAACACGTATGTAGAACAGAAGAATACACAGAATGAAATCGAATTAAAGACCTTGAAGGAAGATCTTTCTTCAGAGGATCCGACGGTTCGTTCAGCTGTTCAGCAAGCAGAAAATGACCTGAATGAAGCAGAACAATTGACTGCTGAGGCGAACAAAAGCAAGAATCAGGATGAGAAGAACTATTTGTTGAATGAGGCAGCAAGCAAGCAGGAAAGTGCTGAAGAAAAGATCCGCACTGCGGCATATGAAAATGAGTTGAACAAGATCGAGGAAGAATATGGCATAACAGAGCTGGATACAAAAGCAGAGCTCGAGCAGAAGAAGAGAAGATTCTCGATTCAGGTGGGTGAGTTAACGCAGGAGATCATGGCGTTGGATCAGGCAGCACAGGTATCGGATAAGAAAGAATTAGCTCAGATCCAGGAGCAGAAGAAGGCAAAGGAACAGGAGAAGAGATTGGTTGAGTCTGAGTTGAGAAAGGTAGAAGAACAACTGGCGGATATCGAGGAAAGGGCTCCGGTTGTTGATCCTAAGGCAGACGAGATCTCATTGAGCTACAACGAGGAACGTGAATTAGCTTCAACAGAAGAATACCGCTATTATGTAGAAAAAGTGAACGAAGCTATTCTTGTTGAAAAGCAATTGATTAATTTAGAGAGCGAGATTGCAATTGAGCGCAAGGAGTTAAAAAATGCGACGGCTCAGTTGATGGAAGATCCAAGTGAAGCGAACAAGCAAAGACAGGCAGAAAGTGCTGCTCGTCTGAAGCAATTGGAGCAGGAGAAGGAAACATTAACGAATGAGCTGGA
Organism: uncultured Bacteroidota bacterium; assembly: GCA_937899625.1. Lineage (GTDB taxonomy): Bacteria > Bacteroidota > Bacteroidia > Flavobacteriales_D > Crocinitomicaceae > M0103. The sequence continues at coordinate 2,241 of CALCCB010000039.1, read as the reverse complement.
GGGAAAACGTCAGATCGCAGATGCTCAGTTGCCGTCAAACGAAGAAGAAGCTATGAAAATGCAGAATTTGGTAAGAAGAGCAGTTGCACCGATCAACAAGATCGCCATTGCAGCCGCACTTGTTCCAATGCCAGAGAACGGTTTGGCGATCAATACCAATGGTGCTTCAACCTATACAGCGGCGAACCCTATCCCGGTAAATGTCAATAACCCAACAGGGCTTGTGTACCGAGTTCAGGTAGGAGCCTTTGCGAAACCGATCCCTCAGGAAACATTCAAGGAATTTAATCCGGTATCCGGTGAAACGTTGAATAACGGAATTACCCGATACATGGCAGGTTTCTTCAATAGCAGCGATAAAGTGATGGATGCGAGAGACCAGATCAGAGCATTAGGGTATGCAGATGCCTTCCCTGTGGCGTATTGTGATGGAAAGCGTATTTCGATCTTTGAAGCACGTCAGTTGGAAGCTTCCGGACAATGTGTGCCGAAAGGAGAGAATGAATTGATGATGGAGATTGCTGCTGCAACTGCCGTTCACATGGGCTTGGAGGATACAACCAAGTTGAAGAAGGTACCTGAGTACACCTACAATCAGGCGCCGGGAGCAGCGAAGGCAGATCCGATCGAAGCCAGAAAAGGATTGTTCTTCACCGTGCAGATCGGGGTGTACAATAAGCCGGTTTCATCTGGAGTATTGTACAATCTTGAGCCATTCATGACCCTCCGTTTACCGAATGGTCAGATCAGATATTCGACAGGTATTTATCATGGTCTGGATGAAGCAAGGCCGAAGAAGCTTGAGGCGATTGAAAAGGGAGTGAAGGATGCCTTTATAACAGCTTACTTTAATGGTGACCGAATTCCGATCAATGATGCCTTAAAGATGTTGGAAGAAAAAGGAGCTGCAGTACTTGAACCTAAGGAAAAGAAGGAAGAGACACAATCGACAGGCACTACCAATGTGACGAATACGAACACGACCACAAACAATGTGAATTACACAGGAACGTCGATCACTGTAGAGAAGATCGAAGAGGTTGAAGTAGAGAAGATCTACTATCAGATCGTGACGAAGAAATCGTTCAATGACTTTCCGAGGGATGTATTGAATCGTTATAACTCACACGGTAGTTTCTATTTTGATGAAACAGATCGTAAGGTGAAATCTGTGATCCATGAGTCAGAAGATGAATTACCTCAGGTATTCTATTTCAGAGATGACATTGATACCTTGAAATTCAAGACTACAGATGAGTTCACTTTAGGAAATGTATTGCAGACGGAATTTGTGGATGGAAAGATCCCTGGTGATGCTGCAGACTGGTTATTGCGACAGAATTACAGAAAGGAATTTGTGCAGAGCGAGATGAGCATCATTTTACGAATTCATGGCGTAACGGAGGAAAGAATTGAGGAACTACGAACAGAAGGTCGTATCTTTGGACTTGAATTCGATGTGTTAGAGAACGAAACAACAACAAAAGAAAAGTAGTATGGTAGAGACAGAGGTAAAGGTGGAGGAGTTATTACTTGAAGAGCTTATCGCCGAAAAGAACCTGATCGTGTACAACGACGACGTAAATACATTTGATCATGTGATCGATTCATTGATCAAGATTTGCGGGCATGAAATGTTGCAAGCAGAACAGTGTACCTGGATCATTCATCACAACGGAAAATGCCAGGTGAAGTTTGGTTCATTTGAAAAACTGGAACCGATGTGCACCGGTTTACTGGACAGAGGAATCAGTGCAACGATCGAATAAAACAACTTTTGGTGTTTGGATAAAACAAAAAAGTCTTTATCTTTGCACCCGCATTACCAGCTAATGCATACGGCTCCGTAGCTCAACTGTATAGAGCACCACATTACGGCTGTGGAGGTTTAAGGTTAGAATCCTTACGGGGTCACTCTAGCGGAGAATTGGTTAAAATTAACTAATTCTCCGCTTTTTATTTTCATCAAATCCTTTGTTATTAAAGGGATTGAAGAAAAAATAGAATTTACTTTTTTGGTTTGAACTCTCCCCTTTAACTTGTCGTAACCTATTCCGGATGGAAACACTAAACTTTGTATTTTCTTCTTTTGAGGCAAGTCTCCAGAAGCCCACAATTCACTCAGGTTAGAAGACATTTTTAATGCTTTATCTATTGCTATTTGAAGGTTCGAACTCGAAACTGTAGAACTGAATAAATTTGAGTGGCGCGCTAATCAAAGGGTTAATTTTTAATACATCT
>CALCCB010000038.1 GCA_937899625.1 uncultured Bacteroidota bacterium | reverse complement strand
CAGATATAATTTTATTCAAAAGCAAACAGATTCATCTATCCTGATCGCCTGGAGAACATCTCTTCCGGTAATTGGAACTCTTGAATGGGGATTGGATTCAGCAAATCTGTACAATATCATCTCAAACCCAATTTCAACAGACAAACATGCTTACGAATTGTTCGATTTAACTCCAGACACCAAATATTACTACCGATCTTCAACAAATACCGGATATATCTCTGCAGTAGACCATTTTTACACGGCGAAAGGACCAGATCAATCCCACTTTTCGTTTCTGCACTATGGAGATTGCGGCTATAATAACTCCGTACAAAATACAATTGCAGCATTAATGCTTCAGGAAAGGGCGAATTTTGGTATTGTATCGGGTGATGTAGACCAGTCGATCGGGAACAATTATGATGTACTTTACTTCGATGTCTATAAGGACATTCTCAAAAATTACTGTCACTTTACCGCGATTGGAAATCATGACACCTATTATGATGACGCTGCAACTTATCTGGACGCGTTCTATCTTCCGACGAACAACCCGCAACAAAGTGAAAGATACTATTCATTCATTTGGGGAAATGCCAAATTCATCTGCTTGGATTCTAACATTCCATATACAGAAGGGAGTGACCAATATGCGTGGTTACTGGATGAATTGAAATGCAACAATCAACAATGGCTTTTTGTCTTTTTCCATCACCCACCCTGGACTAATGCATGGAGCGCCGACTATTTCATCCCTTTCACAGATTACTTTTTATATCAGGGAAATGTCGATATGCGCACACAGTTGGTGCCACTATTCGAGCAATATGATGTTGACTTTGTCTTAAATGGTCACTCGCATTGCTATCAAAGGGGTCAATTAAATGGTGTTAAATACGTTATTTCAGGAGGAGCCGGTTCTGCTACTATGGACTTTAACACCAATAGCAATTCACCAAATATTGATACCGAGATCTACACGAATCAATATGTACGTTTCAATATCGATTCGGACACAGCGACATACGTCTGCATTAACTCGGCAGGTGATGTCATCGACTCTGTTTTTACACAAAAATTGAACTGGACCCCTTTTGAGATTGCTATCAGTGCCGCAAACGATTCCTTGTATGCCAGCAACGGAGTAACTTATCAATGGTTTTTAGATGGTAATCCCATTTTTGGGGCAACTGATTCGGTATATTTCCCAACTACGAATGGAAATTATCAAGTCGAAGTGACAAATTCAAAAGGATGTACATTCCTATCGGATATCTTCGCTTTGTTCAATGTTTCTCTTGGAGAATGGTCAAAGAACATACAGATCTATCCAAATCCAGCCCAACATTATGTCATCATCGATAATCTTACAGAGGTTTCCGGGGAGATACTGGTTACGGATATGTATGGCAAAGCGATATCCAATTTCAAAATGAACTCCAATTCAAAGCTTCAGCTAGACATTGATCAATTAAGTGATGGACTCTATTTTATTCGAATCATCACTCCATTTGGCGAAATGGTGGAACGGGTTATCATTAATTAAACTAGTCCTTTTTGAGTTTTTTATAAGAACTTGATGAGTTTACTTTTTATGGATAATCGTGATAATCACATCACAACATCATGAAGTTTATCAAGTACTATATTCTGTTTTTCACTATTCAAGTCCAGCAGTTTTCGATTGCACAGCATTCGATCCAAGGATGCTACAACGCCAACTTTGCAATCGCAGGTTGGTTTGGATTGCAAATGGAATTTTATGAGGACCAAACGTTTTCTTATCTTTTTGCAGGTGACCTATTTTATGATAAAGCTTCGGGTACATACGAAATAAGAGGCAAGGAAATAATCTTATCCTTTAAACCAATGACTGATTCAATTGAAATTTCAATGCCTGATTCACTGGGGAATATGATCACGTCTCATTTTCCTGCTCCTGAAAACATTGCTTCCAATCACAGACCTACCAGATTATTAATGAAGAAAGATCATTTGATTCTATATGACGAAAATGGACAAATCGTACGAAGGAAATATAGTCATGGAAACCGAAGAAAAAGGTATTATCTGACGAGAGGAATTTGTGAATGATTCCATCTATAAAACTTAATATTCTGCTACATTTATAGTATTGACTGTTTTCTAATTGGATATGAAAAAACAACAGGAAATTACTATCGATAATTATCTCGACAGCCATTACATCCACAGAAGTAATTGGCTAAGGGCTGCAGTTTTAGGGGCCAATGATGGCATTATCTCCATTTCAAGTCTTGCCATAGGTGTAGCCGCGGCAAGTACCGAAAGAGAACCTATTGTTCTTGCCACTGTAGCCGGACTTGTGGCAGGAGCATTATCAATGGCTGCCGGAGAATACGTTTCGGTAAGCTCTCAGACCGACACTGAAAAGGCAGATATTGAAAGAGAAGCGAAAGAGCTCAAAGAAATGCCGGAGCAGGAATTACAAATCCTTGCTGAGATCTACGAACAAAGAGGCCTCAAAAAGGAAACAGCCATGCAGGTCGCAAAAGAATTAACTGAAAATGATGCACTATCAGCCCATGTTAGGGATGAACTAGGCATCAATAAAATAAGTCAGGCCAATCCGATCCAAGCGGCTTTGGCATCCGGCGCTTCATTTCTAGTCGGAGGAATACTCCCACTTATGGTGGCCTTATTCGCCTCTGTCCAAGGTATGGAATATTGGATGTATGGGTTCACGATCGTTTTTCTAATGATTTTAGGTATACTTTCTGCTCGAACAGGAGGATCAAGAATTTCAAAAGCCATACTCAGAATTACTATCTGGGGAACGATCGCTATGGGCTTATCAGCATTAGTAGGATACCTGTTCGGGGTCAATGTGTAAAAACACTTGATTTATAAGACTTTCATGATGTCATAACAGTAATGACGTTCAGTTAAACAATGTTAAATACATAAAAAACAATAGCATTGTTTTCGATTTCGATAGTAATACTATTATATTTGCGATGTATTACTATTTAAATGCAAGAGTTAAATTCAAAAATAGAGTTCAAGATCAACCCAAGCGTCTACAAAAAAGATCCTCTTTCAAGTGACCTCGGGATTAATATTGTAGAACAAGGCATTGATCAAATCGTTGAGTTGGGATTTGAAAACTTCACTTTTAAAAAATTAGCCCAAAGGATCAATTCTACAGAAGCATCCGTTTACAGATACTTTGAGAGCAAACATCATTTATTATCTTACCTGACACAATGGTACTGGAACTGGTTAGAATACAGGATTGTTATCGGGACTTTAAATATTCCTGATCCAAAAATCAGACTTGAGAATGCCATTAAATGTTTGACTGAAGAAATCAAAGAAGATCAAAACTTCAGCAGGATCAACGAAGTGAAACTTCATCAAATTGTTATCACAGAGTCATCGAAAGTATACATGTGTAAGTCTGTCGATGAAAACAATGCGTCAGGTTTTTATCAGGTTTACAAATCTCTCGTACAACGTGTAGCAGACATTATCTTGGAAATTAGTCCCAAGTTTAAATATCCGCACATGCTCGTATCAACGATTATTGAAGGAGCTCATCATCAGCGTTTTTTTGCCGATCACTTACCTCGACTTACGGATCAGATTGAAAATGAAGATGCAGTTACTTCATTTTACATTCAACTCGCAAATCGACAATTAAGAATTGAAAAATAAACGCACAATATCATTGATCAATTGTCTTAACAAAGGAGTCTGCCATTAATAGTAAATTAAACTATGGAAAACGAAAAATTAAGTCCAATAAAACGCTTCTGGTTATTACTAAAACCAGATGGGCAAGAAATACGGAACTTATATATCTATGCGGTGATCATTGGGTTATTAAACCTCGCATTACCAATTGGGATTCAGGCGATCATCAATCTGATCCAAGGTGGTGCCGTTAGTACTTCATGGATCGTTCTTACCGTTTTAGTAGCAGGTGCTATTGCTTTAAGTGGGATCTTGCAGATCAATCAGCTCAGAATCACAGAAAATCTTCAGCAAAAGATCTTCACTCGTGCTGCATTTGAGTTTACCTACAGAATTCCAAGAATTAGACTGGAGCAATTATTTAAACAATATGCCCCTGAATTAATGAATCGATTCTTCGATGTCATTTCGGTTCAAAAAGGAATAACAAAGATCCTAATCGATTTCTCTGCTGCCAGCATACAAGTAGTTTTCGGATTGGTACTGCTATCGTTATATCATCCGTTCTTTATCGTATTCAGTCTTCTGCTCGTGATAATGATCATTGCCATATTCAGATACACAATGAAGCGCGGAATGACAACCAGCCTTAGAGAATCAAAACACAAATATCAAGTTGCGCATTGGTTAGAAGAGATCGCTCGTTCCAACACTACTTTTAAACTGGCAGGAAAGACAGATATTACAATGGATCATACGGACGACCATGTCGAAGACTACATTGACGCCAGAGAAAATCATTTCATGGTTCTAAAATGGCAATATACCCTGATGGTAGTCTTTAAAGTTCTTGTAGCCGTAGGACTTTTATTGATCGGTGGATTGCTTGTCATCGAACAGCAAATGAATATTGGTCAATTCGTAGCAGCTGAGATCGTGATTCTACTTGTTGTAAACTCTGTAGAAAAAGTGATCCTTAGCTTTGAAACGATCTATGATGTTTTAACAGCTTTGGAGAAGCTGGGGCAAGTAACTGATCTTGAACTTGAAAGAGAAGGAGGTATTTCTCTCAATGTTGCATCTGGTGGAGTAAATCTGGATATCGAGCAGCTCTCTTATCAGTACCCACAAGAACATAAGATGGCAATTAACAAGGTTTCTTTCAAAATTGCGGCAGGTGAAAGAGTATTAGTGACGGGTAATAACGACAGTGGTAAATCGACTTTACTTTATCTGATCAGTGGACTATTGACTCCTGTATCAGGTTCAGTATTAATAGAAGGTATTCCGCTAAACAATTACAATTTCGAACAATTACGCAGTTATATTGGTGGTTATTTAAGAGATGAGTCACTGTTTGAGGGTACACTCTTTGAAAATATCGCGCTGGGGAGAGAAGGAGCAACACCCGAAAATGTACGATGGGCGATTGAAATTGCTGGTTTGAAGGGATTGATAGGATCCTTACCAAATGGTTATGATATGGTCATCTTGCCACATGGGAAGCAATTTTCGAAGAGTACGGTTGCCAAATTACTTATCGCACGAGCTATAGCAGACAAACCTAAATTATTGTTACTAGAAAACAGTTTTTCTGTCTTTTCAACTGAAGATCGCAAGCGCATTTTAAGCGCTCTTCTAGACAAACAATATCCATGGACGATCATCATGTCAAGCTCTCAACCAATAGACTTATTAGAAATGATCGATCAGCGAATAGAAATGTCAAATGGTGAGATCAAATCAAAAAATTAATAGTCATGCTTAACATTTCAAATAACAGCGTTGCGTCAAGGATCGACATTAAAGCTCATAAAGTACTTCGAGCTGTCGAATCAAAAAAATCAGGTAAGATCATACAGCGGATCATCATCTGGAGCATGATCATAATCCTGATTATTCTTATCCTTCCCTGGACGCAAAACGTCAGGACTTCAGGCTCTCTTACAACGCTCAATCCAGATCAACGACCGCAAGAGATCCAATCTATTATTTCAGGTCGAATTGACGAATGGAGAGTTAAGGAAGGTGATCTTGTTAAAAAGGGAGACACCATTGCAATTATTTCTGAGATCAAAGATGCTTATTTTGACGTCGACCTCTTGAAAAGGACTCAAAATCAGCTTGACTTAAAGAAGAGATCCGTAGATTCCTACGCAGGTAAACTGGAAGCACAGAATTCACAGCTTGAGGCACTCATCGATATTCGAAATTTTGAAAGCAATAAGATCAAGGTTAAAGTTCGTCAGCTTCGATTGAAAATACAAAACGACAGCATCGCTTTCGAAGCGGCAAAACTGGATCAAAGTATTGCTCAATATCAATATGAGCGTATGGATAGCTTGCACCGTAAAGGTCTTAAATCACTTGCGGACCTTGAAGGAAGAAGAACAAAAGCGCAACAGGCAGCATCGAAGGAGCTCGCGGCTTACAACCAGTGGGAAAGCGACAAGAATGAATTACTCAACTTGCAGATCGAACTAAACAATATCAATGCGAAATTTGAGTCAGATTACTCAAAGATCTTATCAGACAAATTCTCCACTGAGACCAATAAATTTGAAACTGAAACAACGATAAATAAACTTGAGAATCAGTATTCCAACTATCAGGTCAGACAAGGATATTACGTGATCAAAGCACCTCAGGACGGATACGTGACAAAAGTTATGGTTCAAGGTATCGGAGAAACTGTTAAAGAGGGAGCGCCTATCCTGAGCTTTATGCCTAAAACATATGATCTTGCGGTGGCAATCTATGTAGATCCAATAGACATGCCTTTAATGAATATTGGAGAACACGTACGATTACAGTTTGATGGATGGCCAGCAATTGTATTCTCAGGATGGCCAGGTGCAAGCTACGGTACGTATGGTGGAGAGATCTATGGAATGGATCAGTTCATCAGTCCAAATGGTAAATACCGTGTACTAGTTAAACCCGATCATACCAGTGATCATAAATGGCCGAAAGACTTGAGAGTCGGTGGTGGAACCAAAGCGATGATCTTACTCAATGATGTACCTGTTTATTATGAACTTTGGCGAAAGATCAATGGATTCCCTCCTGAGTTTTATGAAGTAGAACCCAAGGAAAAAACAAAATCAAAATGAAATTAACAGCAGTTATTTTCTCGGTCTTATTTCTTATCAGAGGAATTGTTGCTCAGGACAGTACTCAGGTACTTACCTATGACCAGTTTATCAAACAAGTGCTTGAAAACCATCCATATGCTTATCAGGCTGCAATCGTGCTTGAAAAAGGAGAATCTACGATTCGAAAATCACGAGGTGCCTTTGACCCCAAATTAATGGGAAATGCAAACCAAAAATACTTTGATGGCACTCAATACTATAGTCGTTTAAATGGAGCCTTAAAAGTGCCGACCTGGTTTGGTATCTCTCTGGAATCTGGATACGAGATCAACGAAGGATCGTATTTGAATCCGGAGAACAGAGTACCCGATGCGGGACTTTGGTACGCAGGAGTCAGAATGGAACTTGGAAATGGTCTCATCATTGATCAGCGAAGAGCAGAATTGGAGAAAGCCAAGCTTTATCAGCAAAGTACAATAATTGAAAATCAAATTTTGTTGAATGAATTGAAAAGGGATGCATCGATCGCATATTGGGATTGGTATCGTTCCTATCAGGAAATGAACATCTATCAAACTGCTCTTCAAAATGCTGTAACTAGATTAGAAGCGACCAAAGGGGCCGCTGAATTTGGCGACAGGCCATTGATTGATACAGTTGAAGCGTCATTGTTAGTGCAGAACAGAAAGATATCCCTAATCAAAGCCACAACAAAATATAAAAATTCCATTCAAAAAATGGAGATGTATTTGTGGGACGAAGGGATGATCCCTCTTGAATTGAACAATGCAATTCCTGAAATCGCTTCAGAAAAAAAGGATTTGCTTTTACCTTTATCTTTGGACTCTCTAATCCAGGACCATCCCTTCCTTTCGATGAATCGATTAATGCTCGATCAACTTGAAGTCGATCTCAAATTAAAACGGGAACAACTAAAACCTCAAGTCACCTTAAAATACAATGCGATCAGTGAACCGGTTAATGGAAATCCTCTTCCATCCTACTCTAGTTCTAACTATACGTGGGGAGCAACTTTTGCTTATCCTCTATTCCTGCGTAAAGAGAGAGGTGAATTACAAATTGCTAACTTGAAACTGCAGGAACAGGAAGTGAAGTTCAAAACAGAAACAGCAAAGCTGACATACAACCTAAACTCAGTAGTAAATGACTACTACATGAATCTTGAGCAATTTGAAATGACAAAAGATATGTTATCAAGTAGCTTTTCACTTTTCGAGGCAGAGCGAACTCTTTTTGAATTGGGCGAAAGTTCTGTTTTTATGATCAACTCAAGGGAAAACTATTGGCTTCAGATCGGTATTCAAAATATTCAATCTGAAAACCTATGCAGAACTATACAGGCAGAACTTGAATATCTCTTAATGCCGACAATCAAGTAAAAAGTATTATTCTCAGACTATATTGGGTTAATTCTCTTTTGTCCGAATATATCCTTCTTTGAATTTTTTCAGCTCTTTGATTATGTCTTCTCGCTCAAGAGATAATCTCTCAAATTCCGTTGAATGTTCTTTTTTGAGACGTTTTGCTTTAAGGTATTGAATCTGAAAAATAACATGTTTAGAGTAATATAATCCAAACCTAAAGAGAGGATATCCCAAAAACATCGAACCAAGAGCTAAGAGCCATTTCCCAGTCAAGAGTCCAAGTCCTAAGAACAGCAATAAATTCCAGATCATAAAAATGACCAATCCTGTTGCAAAGATCATCGAAGCAGTGAAAGCATCATCAAAGGTCTTCCCTTTTTCGATCATTGGCTTCAGTTTTTTCATATAAATCCCCTTTGAAAGTCCAAAAGGAACATAGAAGAACAAAAGGGACAAAAACGCTATCGGAGCACCAATTGACAGAAGAAGAATCCGATAAATTGAAAATTTAATCCTACTGGATCTATTGATCTGATCGTCTGTCGCTCCAATCGACTTAAGATCCTCAAAATATGCTTTAATTCGACCTGACATTTTCGAAAAGCTATCTTGATCATTCTTTTCATAATATTCTATTGCATTGGCTACCCCTTGAGCATACGAAAAAAGAGCTTCTTCATCCTTTGAAGATATTCCCTCCTCAACCTTAAACACATTGATGAAAAGACGATTAATGTACCTTACCAGATCTTGATTTGCGTCATTGCTGATATTAATAATCAAGTTCTCCATTTCTTTCTGCATTTTTTCAGCTTTCGTTCGCAGAACATCCGTAGGTTCTAATCCAGAATAATCTCCAGAAAAATCAACAGGAGCACCGAAATTCACAACAACTCTACTTTGAAATTCATGTGGATTAGAATAATTGATCCCAACTGGAATGATTGGAACCGTAGCTTCGTGTTTCATGTATTCTTCAAATCCTTCCTTAATCCTTATTGCTCCCGTTTTTAACTCTCTGATCCGTGAGACCGTTTCACTACTTGCTTCAGGAAAAATAAGTATTGATTTACCTTGTGATAAACTCTTGTAACATTCCCTAAACATCTCTACATTACTCGCAGGTTTACCATTTGATAACCAAGGACGATGAACCGGGATCATATTAAAATGTTCTTTAAAGAGATAAGACTGGAAACCTTTCCCAAACCAGTTTTCACCCGCCAGAAAATAGATTCTTGCATCAATAGACAAGCCTACCACCAATGGATCTATAAGTGCACTTGGGTGATTAGCCACAAATATGGCAGGACTATTTTTCGGAATGTTCTTTTTACCAAGTATTACAAACTGTCTGAAGAATGCTCTAATGGAATAATTGATTAATTGCTTTAATATGAAATAGATCATCAGGTGAAGATAGTAAATAAGGAGAAAACAAATTTTTCATGTTTAGGCGTATATCTTATAATTTAGTGCGTGAAAAATGTCAAAATGATCTAATCAATGAACCCATTAGTAGACGAGCATATCCGCAATTCCAAAAAATGGTCGAAGGAACTGTTACTACTTCAGGAAATCCTTCTTGAGTGTGGTCTCTCCGAAGAATTCAAATGGAGACAACCCTGTTATCTGCACGGAACCGCAAATGTTTGCATCCTAGGGTCATTTAAAGAATTCTGCAGCCTCGCATTTTTCAAAGGTGTTTTACTTAATGATGCCGAGCAATTGATGGTAAGTCCAGGAGTGAATTCTCAATCTGTGAAAATGTTCAAATTTCAATCTTTAGAGGAAATTTTAGAACTTCGCCATCTCATAAAAACCACGATTTTCGAAGCAATAGAAATTGAAAAAGCAGGATTAAAGGTTGAAAAAGATCAAAACAATAAACCCCAAATTCCAGAAGAATTAACGTCTAAGATGGATCTGGATCCACTCTTAAAAAATGCATTTGAATCATTAACTCCTGGCAGGAAGCGAGCCTACTTAATGTTTTTTGAAGAAGCAAAACAGTCAAAAACGAGAGAAGCTCGAATTGAAAAATACATTCCGAGGATCCTTAAGGGTAAAGGAATGAATGACTGCATTTGTGGACATTCCAAGAGAATGCCTAATTGCGACGGGTCGCATAAGTACTTCAATCAATAATGAAAAAAATTGCACAAGATTTGCAAAGAACTGTGCTTTAAGATAAAACCATGAAACAACTGATCGCCCTTCTGACACTATTTTCTGTCTTCTCTGTATTCAGTCAAAACTGTGGAAATTGCACCTCGACCTATTCTTCTTCTGCCACCATCAATTTGAATGTACTTGTCGGAGAAACATTTTGTATTGACGCAGGTGTAACCATCACCGGAGATGAACCTGAAAGTCATGGTTTTGTAACGTATCACGTTGAACAAGTTCCAGGGTTAACTCCTGGAATGCATATCATGAATCATGCTGACATTTATTTCGATTTTAATGACCCAATCATTACCAATGAAACCTGGCATACGATCTATGAAGGATTTCCTGCTGTAGCTTCAATAAATGAATTCATTCAACCAACTACCAATATCCTGATCTTTCCAAACCCGACTAACGAGACGATCACTATTAAACAAGATGACATGATCATTCGTGATTATATCATCTATGATATTCAGGGGAAGATGATCATATCGGGAACACTTTCAGAAAAAATGACCCATGTTTCAATGATCAAGTGCAGCAAAGGAATTTACTTGATTAAAATTGAAGGAATTGCTGAGCCTATCCGAATCGTAAGAAACTAGAAAAGAATTTTAAAGAATGAACGATCCAGTTGAGGAATACATTGATCAATTTGATGATGAAACAAGAATTCGGTTAGTCGAGATCAGGAAGCTTGTCAAGCAATTGGCTCCAGATGCACTTGAAGGTTTTTCTTATTCGATGCCCTCCTATAAGCTCAATAAAAAACCTTTGATCTATTTTGCCGCGTATAAAAACCAAATAGGACTTTATGCAACTCCTAACACTCATGCTTACTTTAAAGATCAATTGAAACCCTATAAACAAGGTAAAGGTTCAGTGCAGTTCCTAAATAAACAGCCACTACCACTTGATTTGATCAGTGAAATGATTAAATTCAGGATTAAAGTACTGACCAGTAATGATTGAACTTGTAATAATAAAAACATTTGACTCGGCTCCGGAAGCTCATATCTACAAAAACAGGTTGGAAAGCGATGGTGTAGAATGCTTTATCCATGATGAATTCATTGTTAGTGTAAATCCATTGTATTCAAATGCGGTCGGAGGGATCAAACTTAAAGTCAAAAAAGAAGACCTTAATCAAGCATTGGAGATTCTTCGATCAATAGAGGCCCAACCATTTACGGATAATGAAGGAAATCTAATTACCTGTGCTAAATGTGGATCAACTTCCTTAAATAGCGACTATACCAGTATGAAGGATGCCAAAGGCATTGTAGCAGCAATCATCTCCTTTTTGTTTTATGTTTTCCCATTGCATTTCAAGAGGATCTACAAGTGCAATGATTGCGGACATGAATTTGACAGGAAGAAAATACTATAGGCCAGTTTCGATTTTTTATTCATCTAAATGTAGATTTCAATTACCATAAATTGAATTCGAAAGGTAATTACAAGTTTATACGTAGTTCAATGTTCGTCTTTTCTTGTATTTAATGGATATGAATAAGTCTAAGATCAGAGACTGTAATTTTGTTCCATTTTCTTTGGAGAAAAGATTTAAAAATGAAAACAAAATTCCTTTTATCTATTTCGCTTTTCTTTGCTCTTAATGCTGCCATTGCGCAAAGTGACATCAAAGTTTCTATTAATAAATCTGATGCCGGAGAAACTAATTCTTATGGAACCGCAGTTCTAACTATTACAGGGGGCGTGGCTCCATATTATGTTCTGTGGTCAAATGGATCTACCAAAACAAAAGTAGAAAAACTATTACCAGGTGATTATTTGGTGAGAATTTCTGATTCAAAGGGAAATACAATCGAGAGAAAATTCAAAATTGAGGATAAGTCAGTAACAGTTCAAAACACAACAAATCCTTAATTTGAGAAAAAATTAGCTTTTCTCTCGAAAAAACAAAATTTTACAGTTGAAAGTCAGGATAGTACTTCGTGAATTATTTCACTAAAGTAACATGACCCACATATTCTATTTCATCTTCGTTCTGAAGTCCTCCGAATATTATTTTCCAAGTGTAAACTCCTATTTGAGACTCAGCTCCGAAATAACTTCCATCCCAGCCCTCATTAGGATCATTCGTGTAAAATATCTCTTCGCCCCAACGGTTGAAAATGGACAATGAGTATGAATCTCTGTCGAATCCTGAGGTCATTACAGGAAGGAATATATCATTTGTCCCATCATCATTAGGCGTGAATGAATTTGGCACATAAAATAGAAGCTCTTCAAAAATCACAACCGTATTAAATGTAGAGTCGTAGCAGCCTACTTCATTAAAAGCATACATAGTAACAACGTATGATCCCGGCTCTTCAGGATAAGTATGTATTGGGTTTTCTGATACACTTGTAGATCCATCTCCAAAATACCATAGATAAGTATAGCCGTTCAATGAAGTATTAATGAATTCAAAAACGGGATCATTAACAGGCATAGTATCGGAAACAATCACAAAATCTGCAAAAGGCTGTTCAAATGCGCATACGAGATCACTTTGGGTTAAACTCGAAACACAACCATTTTGACTAGTCACGGTAAGAGTAACATCATAACATCCTCCTTGATTGTATTGGTGATCAACCGCCCCAGGCTGATTTGAAGTCTCACCATCTCCAAAATTCCATGTCAATGTTGAGCCAACTAATCCCACTGTATCTATGAAGGTAACATCAAAGACAACACACCCTGCCACATCAGAGGCAACAAATCCAATTGGAGGTGAATCTTCAAGTGTTATCTGATTCGAGGCGGAATTAACACAGCCTGTAAAAGGATTGGTTCCTGTCAAAGTCACATTATAACTGCCAATTGCACCGTAAATATGCTCTGGCTCAAACACCTGTGATCCGCTTCCATCTCCGAATTGCCAATCGTAATCAAATGAAGGATCAGAATTATTTACAAAAACTACAGGTGAAAGACTGCACAAGACTTGGTCATTCGTTGAGAACTGTATGATTGGTAAAGGATTCACTACTAAGGGAAGAATTGTTGCTGGACCAACGCATCCAGTCGCGGATTCAGTTATAGTAATAGAGTAATAGACGGTTTGTGGCGAATTAGTAGTGTTGATCAAAACATCATTTATTGAATTACTATTCTGAACTTGTTGAGTTTCACCATTAATTAATGGTGCATTTTGTGCAAACCATGTAAACTGAGATGGCAAATTTGAGATCAACTGAATAGAAGTATTTTCACCCGAGCAAATTGCGGATTCTAAATTTAAAAGTTGAGGCAAAGGATTAACAATAACATTTATTGTAAATACGGGACTTACACAACCATTTAATGTGGAACTCGCCACTACAGAATAATTAACTACTTGGGGTTGGGCAGTAGGATTTACCAATACATCATCAATTATATCAGACGTTTGAACATTTGTACTTTCACCTGAAGTATTTGGGTTTTCGAACGCGAACCAATTAAAGGATGCATCTACATTTGCTTGAAGCTGGAGATTTGGACTTTCTCCGCTACAGATCTCCGCAAGGTCAGGATTTAGAAGTGTTAATGGTGGTCTTACTAATACAGAGATAACTCTTATGCTCCCCGGGCATGAGCCTGTAACTGAAGTAGGGAAAACGGTATATATCACAATTTGAGGTACCGTCGTATTATTTACAAGCTGGTCATTAATGAATGATCCTGATTGACTAATAGTACTTTCGCCTGTTACATTCGGATTATCCGTCGCGATCCAGGTGTAATTGGCTGGAACATTTGATTGAAGCAAAGCATTAACAAACCCACCACTACAAATTTCATAATTCAATGGTGAAATAACCTCTACATCTGGCACAATTTCTACTACAAATGTAATTTCAGCACCTAAGCAACCTTCAGGCACTGAAGTAGGAATCACATGATATATGACATCCTGCATACCAGTCGATTGGTTTGTCAAAGTATTCGTAACTGTAGCAGATGGTTGAGGAATATTAACATCACCCGTAACATTTGGATTGGGTTCCGCAAACCAAACGAAAGTTGAATTTATATTGGCAGTTAACGACACATTCAATGTAGTATTGTTACACACCGAGAAGTCAGCAATAGGTGCCGCTGTAGGTGAAGGATTGATTGTGTATGTAAATGTTTGTGGGGTTCCTGGACAAACTGTACCATCAATACTCGTGAATAATGGTGTCACCGAAACATTCGCTGAGACTGCAACACTGCCGTTATTCAAAGAAGTGAAGGAAGGTATATTCCCCGTTCCCGATGCAGATAATCCGATACTGCTAAGGTCATTTACCCATTGATATGATGTGCCAGTTCCTGTAAAATTAACGGCGCTTGTTTGTAATCCGTTACATACAATCTGGTCGGCAGGGTCATTGAGAATTGTTGTTGGATTTACAGTAATTGTGAAGTTTTGCGTTGTTCCCTGACAACTTACTCCTGCCTGATCATAGAAGGCAGTTACGGAAATTGTTGCTATTTCCTGAAGTGTATTGGAAGGATTAACAGCGTTGAAGGAAGGGATGTTATTTGATCCTGAAGAACCAAGACCAATAGCAGGTGTTGAATTTGTCCATTGATAAATCGTGCCCGTTCCTGTGAAATTGACAGCACCAACAATTGAATTATTACAAACCACAAGATCTGGTGGATCATTCACAATTGGAGTAGGATTCACTGTAATCTGGAATAGTTGCTGATTACCGTTACAGGTAAGACCCGCATTAGCATATTGTGGTGTTACAGTAATTGTTCCGATAAGCGGCGTTGATCCACCATTGATTGCTGTAAAAGATGCTATATTTCCAGTTCCTGTTGCAGCAAGTCCAATTCCTGGTGTACTGTTGCTCCAACTGTAAGAGGTACCTGTTCCTGTGAACAAAACTGCCTGTGTTGATGAACCGTTACAAATTACCTGATCCGCAGGATCCGTAACCGTTGGCGTTGGATTGACAGTGATCGTAAAGCTTTGGGAAGGACCCGTACAATTGACACCGTTAAAATTGTATTCAGGAACTACTGTGATCGTGGCTGTAACTGGTGATGTGCTATTGTTGACTCCAGTAAATGATGCAATATTTCCTGTTCCTGTCGCCGAAAGTCCGATTCCAGGATTACTATTCGTCCAACTGTAACTCGTTCCTGTTCCACTGAAAGTAACTGCTGATGTCGCAGAACCATTACACACCACGATATCTTGCGGATCCGTTAATGTAGGAGTTGGATTAACTGTCAAATCAATGGTTTGAACTGAACCACTGCATGTCAATCCAGCATTTGAATATTGAGGGGTTACCGTAACCACTCCAGTTAAAGGCGATACTCCTCCATTCGAGCCCGTGAAAGACGGTATGTTTCCAGTTCCATTCGCAGCAAGACCGATCGATGGGGTGCTGTTTGTCCATGTATATCCTGTCCCCGTTCCTGTAAAGAGCAAGGCAGAAAGTGATGTGCCATTACATACGGTCTGATTAGGAAGATCATTTACCAAAGGGATTGGATTAACAGTGATCGTAAACGTCTGCCCTACTCCTGAACAACTTGCATTACCTCCTGTAAAGTCTGGATTTACTGTAATCGTAGCAACCAACGGCACTACTCCAGGATTCGTCGCTGTAAAAGATGCAATATTGCCTGTTCCGCTGGCGGCTAAACCTATTCCAGGTGTGTCATTCGTCCAGCTATAGCTCGTTCCGGTACCACTGAAGTTAACAGGAGATGTGGAAGAACTTGAACATACGACAAGATCTGAAGGATCGTTCACGGAAGGTGTTGGATTGATCGTGATCGTAAACGTCTGTGAAGGTCCACTGCAGTCAAGTCCACTTCCAGTGAAAACAGGAGTTACTGTGATCGTTGCCGTTACTGGCGTAGTTCCATTGTTTACCGCAGTAAATGGTGAAATTGGGCCCGTGCCTGATGCTCCCAAACCGATGGATGGAGTATTGTTTACCCATGTGTAACTTGTTCCTGTTCCGGTGAAGGTAACCTGAGCTGTTGATGCACCGTTACAGACAACCTGATCTGCAGGATCTGTAACTGTTGGTGTTGGGTTAACAGTGAAAGTAAAATTCTGCTGACCACCAGGACATGTTGTCCCTCCTCCTGTAAACTGCGAGGTAACGATAACTGCAGCTGTAACCGGACTACTCGTGCCATTCACAGCAGTGAAAACTGTTATGTTTCCTGTTCCTGATCCACTCAGCCCAATCGATGGTAAATCATTCGTCCACGTGTAGCTCGTTCCTGTTCCCGTAAATACAACAGCCTGCGTCGGGGTACCATTACAGATCACCTGATCTGAAGGGTCATTAACTATTGGGGTAGGATTGACAATTAACTGAAAATCCTGAGGGGTTCCTTCACAAGTAAGCCCTGCATTTGTAAAGAAAGGAGTATACTCAATAGTCGCTGTAACTGAAGTTGATGTTGAAGGGTTCACTGCCGTAAATGCAGGTATTGAACCCGTTCCATTTGATCCAAGACCGATTGAGGCAGTATTATTTGTCCAGTTGTAACTAGTACCTGTTCCAACTGGTGAAACTACAGTTGTTAGTGCACCATTGCAGAATGTTAGATCAGGCATATTTCCAACAGATGGGATTGGGTTTACACTAATTGTAAATGACTGATCTGGTCCTGGACAAGAAACAGAATTATTCGTAAAGATTGGAGTAACAGTTATGGTAGAAACCAAAGGAGAAGACCCAGTATTCTGACCTGTAAATGCAGGTATTGATCCCGTTCCTGCAGATACTAAGCCAGTAGATGACTGATCATTTACCCATGAATAACTTGTTCCTGTTCCAGCTGGAATAACTTGTGTCGTTATCTCACCAGCACATATAACCTGATCAGCAGGATCTGTAACTGTTGGAGTTGGGTTAACTGTAATCGAATATGGTGTACCGCCACCTGGACAAGCCGCTTGACCTGTTGTTTCTGCTGAAGCAAGGAATTGAACTATAGCTGGTGTGTTTCCTGAGTTTACAAGTGTGTAAGTCGGGATCAGATTGGTCCCGGAACTTACGTTTACGCCCGCAATACTTGCAGGAATATTAGTTACTGACCAAGTTATCGCTGCACCTGGAGTAGGTGAAGTAAGTGAAACCCCAACACTTGTTCCTTGGGAGCAAATAGTTTGTTCAGGCACATTAAACTGAACAGTAGGCGCTGGATTCACTGTAATCTGGAATAGTTGCTGATTACCGTTACAGGTAAGACCCGCATTAGCATATTGTGGTGTTACAGTAATTGTTCCGATAAGCGGCGTTGATCCACCATTGATTGCTGTAAAAGATGCTATATTTCCAGTTCCTGTTGCAGCAAGTCCAATTCCTGGTGTACTGTTGCTCCAACTGTAAGAGGTACCTGTTCCTGTGAACAAAACTGCCTGTGTTGATGAACCGTTACAAATTACCTGATCCGCAGGATCCGTAACCGTTGGCGTTGGATTGACAGTGATCGTAAAGCTTTGGGAAGGACCCGTACAATTGACACCGTTAAAATTGTATTCAGGAACTACTGTGATCGTGGCTGTAACTGGTGATGTGCTATTGTTGACTCCAGTAAATGATGCAATATTTCCTGTTCCTGTCGCCGAAAGTCCGATTCCAGGATTACTATTCGTCCAACTGTAACTCGTTCCTGTTCCACTGAAAGTAACTGCTGATGTCGCAGAACCATTACACACCACGATATCTTGCGGATCCGTTAATGTAGGAGTTGGATTAACTGTCAAATCAATGGTTTGAACTGAACCACTGCATGTCAATCCAGCATTTGAATATTGAGGGGTTACCGTAACCACTCCAGTTAAAGGCGATACTCCTCCATTCGAGCCCGTGAAAGACGGTATGTTTCCAGTTCCATTCGCAGCAAGACCGATCGATGGGGTGCTGTTTGTCCATGTATATCCTGTCCCCGTTCCTGTAAAGAGCAAGGCAGAAAGTGATGTGCCATTACATACGGTCTGATTAGGAAGATCATTTACCAAAGGGATTGGATTAACAGTGATCGTAAACGTCTGCCCTACTCCTGAACAACTTGCATTACCTCCTGTAAAGTCTGGATTTACTGTAATCGTAGCAACCAACGGCACTACTCCAGGATTCGTCGCTGTAAAAGATGCAATATTGCCTGTTCCGCTGGCGGCTAAACCTATTCCAGGTGTGTCATTCGTCCAGCTATAGCTCGTTCCGGTACCACTGAAGTTAACAGGAGATGTGGAAGAACTTGAACATACGACAAGATCTGAAGGATCGTTCACGGAAGGTGTTGGATTGATCGTGATCGTAAACGTCTGTGAAGGTCCACTGCAGTCAAGTCCACTTCCAGTGAAAACAGGAGTTACTGTGATCGTTGCCGTTACTGGCGTAGTTCCATTGTTTACCGCAGTAAATGGTGAAATTGGGCCCGTGCCTGATGCTCCCAAACCGATGGATGGAGTATTGTTTACCCATGTGTAACTTGTTCCTGTTCCGGTGAAGGTAACCTGAGCTGTTGATGCACCGTTACAGACAACCTGATCTGCAGGATCTGTAACTGTTGGTGTTGGGTTAACAGTGAAAGTAAAATTCTGCTGACCACCAGGACATGTTGTCCCTCCTCCTGTAAACTGCGAGGTAACGATAACTGCAGCTGTAACCGGACTACTCGTGCCATTCACAGCAGTGAAAACTGTTATGTTTCCTGTTCCTGATCCACTCAGCCCAATCGATGGTAAATCATTCGTCCACGTGTAGCTCGTTCCTGTTCCCGTAAATACAACAGCCTGCGTCGGGGTACCATTACAGATCACCTGATCTGAAGGATTGTCCACACTTGGTGCAGGATTTATCGTAATTGTATATTGAGAAGGTGTTCCCGGACAAGAAAGTGACCCTGTGGTTGACGCAATTGCCTCGATCGTTAGTACCTGAGGAGTCAGCTCTGTATGATCCAGTGTAAAGATCGGAATCGTAGATGTACCTGTGGTTTGTGTAACGCCATTTAACCCTGAAGGTTGACCTGTAACATCCCAGCTAAAAGTTGCTCCTGATGTCGTTGAGCTCAAGGTTACCAGCTGCGTAGAGCCTCCGGTACAGATCGTCTGTGCTACAGGACTGAATTCAACAACAGGCGCAGGATTAACTGTAAGACTGAAGTTCTCTGCAATTCCGAAACAACCCGATGCCTCAGGAGTAATGCTGTATAGTAAGGTCACAGGATCTGTACCACTGTTACCTACAAGCACACCCGTTAATGGTCCGACACCGTTAGTAGTATATCCGGTAACTGAAGGTGGTATCGATCCGGAATTGGTCAATGTCCAAGTGTAATTCGTTAATGCAACATCTGAAACAAATGAAGGTGTGGTAAATGAGCTACCCCCGCATATTGTCTGTGAAGGGATTGGTGAAAGATCAGGAATCGGATCAACATTAATCGTGTACGTAAACGATGGACCCGCACATCCATTCGCCTCTGGTGTAACTGTGTAAGTCAATGTTCCCTGAACAACACCTGAGTTTGTAAGAACCATAGATGGTAAATCTCCACTACCCGTAGCTGTAAATCCTGCCACTGACCCGGAAGTCACTGAGCCAATCCAAGAATAGGTTGTTCCGGAAGTTAAGCTTGTCCACACAACTGAAGCACTCGAAGAACCTGAACAGATTGTCTCACTCGTAGTCGAATTGCTGACCAAAGGAGTTGCATAAACGGTAATTGAGAACACCTCTGAAGGTCCTGCACAAGAATTTGCCGCCGGGGTAACAGTTACCGTCGAAACAACAGTATTACTGCCTGAATTCTGAGCCGTGAAAGATGAAATAGATCCTGAACCAACCGGTGATAATCCAATCGAAGCGTCATTATTTACCCAATCGAAAACAGTTCCTGCTACACTTCCGGTAAAAATGATCTCTGATGTTGATGAACCATTGCACAAATCCTGATCACCAACAGGGTCAACCGTCGGTGTTGGGTTAACCGTAACAGTGAAGAGCTCAGGCGACCCACTACACGTGACAGCACCAACACTGTATGAAGGAAGCACTGAAAAATCAGAGCTCACCGGAACATTTGATGCATTCGTTGCCGTAAAACTCAATGATCCAGTACCCGTTGAGCCAGAACCTATGCCACCATTACTGCTTGTCCATGTAAATAAGGTCCCAGGAACTGAATTAGCGGGTGTTATTGCGATGGATTCACCATTACAAGCTGTAATATCGTTCAACGGATTAACTGCAAGCTCTGGGAGCACCGTAACATCCAAAACAAAAGGAGGCCCGGCACATCCCCCACTTGCAGATGCAACCGGAGTAATCTGATAGGTCAGTGTTTGTTCAGATGAGGATGGATTGATCAATGTTTGATCTACAGATACGGATGCCGAAACAGAAGAGCTTTCGCCATTCACCAGCGAATTATCCGTAACCGACCATGTATATTGACTTCCCGAAGGAATAACATTAGGCAACTGATCAGAAGGGACAAAATTGATTGTGACTCCCGAACAAATAGTAAGCGCAGTATCTGCAATAAACGGAATTGCATTTGCCGTAACCAGTAATTCATCGGTTACAGCAGGACATGGGCCTGTTCCTGTAGTTGTAACGGTGAGGGTTGCCTGGCCATTAAACGTAATAGGAGGAGTCCATGTCGGAGCTACAATATTTGGTGAAGGAGAAAATGTTCCGCCTGTAATCGATGACCAAACAACGCCTGTGGCTGTTCCTGAAAAAGTAGCATTTAAAGGCGGTGTTGTACCTGACTGACAAATAATAATATCCTGCCCGGCATCAACCACTGGCGGAGGTAAAATTTGGATCAATACAGAATCAGTTGCAGGCAGACAAGGGCCAACTGGATCATCGGTGCTTAATATCAAAGTTATCGTTCCGATAAAACCCAAAGGCGGAGTGTAAGTGCTTGTCAAGGACGAAGGATCGGAAAACACCCCACCGGCAGAAGTAGACCATTGACCTTGTGATGCTGCACCGCCAATAATTCCGTTCAATTCAAGAGATTGATCTATACAAATCGGTGCGTAGCTTCCCGCTTCTGCGGTTGCATTTAAATTAACAACGGTAGTCGTTGTGGCCACCACCGTTGGGCAAGGACTCAACGGATCAACATAGGTCAATGAAAAAACAATTGGCCCTGCATAATCAAATGGTGGTGTGTAAACTGCATTTAAGCTCGTGTTTGATGGGTTAAAGTTACCACCCGAAACAGAGGACGACCAAGTTGCCAGACCCGGAATACCTGTACTTGTTCCAGTCAATTGAATGGGTTCATTCACACAGCTCCCAGAAACGCTTGATGCAGTTAGCTCGGCAAGCGGATAAACAACGATGGTTTGAAGCGAAGTGTCCGTGCCGCATTCATTGGTTGCAGTAAAATAAAAATCATAGGTTCCCGGCAATGGAATTGTAACTGCACCCGGGTTAAGCAGCACACTTGATTCAGGAGAAGGTGCATCAGCCGACGGAGTGATATTTTCTGTGTTAAAATTCCAATTAAATGTAAGAGGGGTTTCGCTTAAACAGGAATCCACCAATACTACAGGGATGAAAGAACCACCTTCACAAATATCAAGCGGATCCTCTAAATCAACAACAGGATCATCTTTGATCGTAATTAATTCAATGTGAGTAGTGGGTAGACATTGAGTTCCCGGAACCAATGGATCTAAAGAAGTGGTTAGCTCAATCTGGTAAACGCCCGGTTCGGTAAAGGAAAACTGAGGCGCAAAAGCATTAGAAGTTGAAGGTGAAACTCCAGATCCATTTCCACATGCCACGGGTTGAACAAGTGTAACCTCCCAGTCAAAAATCTCATCAATATCACACAACGGTTGATTGGTGTTGTTTTGCGGACTAATGTCTATTGGGGCACATGCTGAAGCCAGGGGAAGATCAAAATCTGCGATCACAGGACCCACAACACAAATGGTTTTTGTGAGTGAATCAACACCACAATCATTTCCAGCATAAAGTGTAACCTCATATGTGCCTGGCACTGTGAATTGAACGTTTAATTCGCTCGTTCCTGGAGTCCAACCATACCAATTGTAGTTTGGATCAGTTGCATCCAAAACATAATTACCTCCATCTCCAAGAGCACCCGTATAAGTGAAATTCGAAGGTTCTATCTCCCAGAATAAACCATAGATTGTGTCGCAATATCCTTGCGAAACGTTTGCTCCCGGAAATGTTTCATCCGTAATTAAGACATTATCTCCTATGCAGACCGTTTCCTTATCGATTGAAAAATCGACCTCAAGGCTTTCTGAAACCTGAATTGGACCAATTGCGGCAAATGTTCCTGCCGGATTACATCCATTTGAAGCGGTGATCTGTATTGAATAGGAATCTTCGTATGGATTACTATTAATAACAGTCGTAGTTCCGCAAGAATTTACATTAAAATTATGAAAATATGAGTACGGCAATGAGCCAAGCCCTTCAAGGACAATTGGCGCAGAACCATCATTTACTTGAATTGTATAAGTGGTATTTGGCGGTTCATAAGGCGCCGAAATAATTATTTCATAATCATTGGGTTTACAAAAGGATAAACCGGAGCCTGAGATGGATAATGCTGGTGGAGATGATCCGTTGTAGACAATGTATTCTTGAACCTGAGAACATCCGTTCGGAAAAGTGACTGTATAGATGAGATTATATTCACCCGGTGCATAAAGGTGAAGTAAACCTGATGGAGCAGTCGTGCCATTCGCTGTTCCATCTCCCCACTCCAATGTGTATGTAGTACCACTGGGATAAGAAGAAATATTGGGATCAGTGAAATTGAAATTGAAATTTTGAATATTGTTGTTACAACGCCTGAAAATGATAGTGCCATTATACGTCGAGGTCGTAACACCTCCTGTAGTAGCTGCATTTAGTGTAGGAGTGAATGAAGGAAGTACAACTACTGTTACCTCATACTGGTCTCCTTGAATGGACAACGATGCAGTATATGTCCCATCATTGTTGTAATCCACCTCATGCGGCCCAAATTGATTTGAGTTATTAGGAGACCCCCCTTGAAAGGTCCAGTTTGTATTGGCATTCAAAGGAAATCCAATCGAAGTGTTGGTATACGTTATCGTTTGTCCCTCGCAGATGGTAATTGTATCATTGTTCGGCGAAGGATCCGTCTCAAACAAAACCACCTGTGCATTCAAGGAAAAACTCGCCAAAATGCCAAAGTATATCAAACAAAGTCGGCTAAGAAACCAAAACAAAACATGGTTTTTAAAATGATTACCTATTATTTGACACATGATTTTATGAATTCTCTAAAATTTACGTAAAAATCGCGAAAAGAAAGCCTCTTAATTAAACCCTTTCCATTTTTAATTAACATTTGTACTTGGATAATGAAAATTCTTTGTCTTTTGTTGTACATCTGAAAAGACTTTTGCTTTGATGAAATCTTGAATAGTATATCAACATTTGAATGTTTCTTGATAAATTTTAATTATCTTTCAATGAAAATCGTCAATATTTTGAGTGGGTATGGAAGTATTGGCATTTATTAAAAGATCTTGATTCAATTTGATATGAGAATTTCATTTATTTTTTGCACGCTTCTTTTGACTTCAGCTTGTCACGAAGATCCAATTGTAGTGGATTGCCCATCGGGAATTGTTTCCTTTAGTGCACAAGTGCAGCCCATTATCAATCAAAATTGTAATGTTTCAGGATGCCACGGATTTTTAAATGAAGCGCCATTTCAGCTCATGACCCATCAGCAGGTGGATTCTGCAGTGATCTACGGAAATCTGCTTTTTGCCATCAAACATCAATCGCCTCTTCCGATGCCGCGTATTGACCCACTCCTACCCGATGCTTACATGATGCCTGATTCTCTGATCAACATCATCGAATGCTGGATCAATCAGGGAAGACAGAACAATTAAGTTTTAAAAACTTGATTAGAAGGATCGAGCTCAAAAGACAACTTTTTGGAATACGTAAAATGCGCTTGTGCAACTCCGTGAATTACATTGTCAATCTTACAATTTCACTTCTTTAGACAAAATCATTGGGGCCAATAAAAGAAATGCTTGACTAAAAAAGCTGATCCTGATCATTCAATGGAATCTTCGTTCGTACATCTTTTCAGGGACATTGAATGAACCAAAGAATCATTTTTTTATGACTCTTTCTCAATCAACTTGAAATCGATCTCCTCAGTTCATGAGTTTTTGCCATCACGGCCACTTGTGCACCCAGATGCCATCAACTACAAATTTATATTGTTCCTGACCTTTGACTGCTTCTTCTAATGTCGGGTAATCCATCAGTCGAACAAGGAAATAACCATTGAAAATACCAATGATCACGGCATCCTGGAATCCTTGTCCCTGTAATTTCTTGACGAACTTCTCTGCATTTTCGCGATATAAAAATCCGCCAACAACCAAGTGGAAATGACGATCCAGATCAATAGTACCTTCTATAGGCTGCGGATTAGTTCCATTGATGCGCTTCGCTTCTTCTTCGTTCTTAAGCTGGCGAAGAGCCTCTGCCAATACCCTGCGGTTATCGTCCGTGATCTCACCCTTCAACAAAGCACGTATAATAGCATCCAGACGATCAATACGCTCATCCAACTCCTGGTATAGCTCATCTGCATTCACGCCGGTACCTTTCGTGCCTTTACGATCTTCATTGAAGATATTGATGTTGTTGTTATTGTTGTGGATTACCGTGGTATCTCCAAAATTATTGATGGTTGAATTGTTCGAGTTACGATCAGAACCACCTTCCACCTCTTCCACCATGATGAGCTCTCCCTTCTCGTTGAATTTCTTCTTCTTCACCGTTCTTCGCTTTTCGATAATAAAGAACGACTGGTAGAACCCGTCCATTCCGTCATAAAGATCCATGGGAATGTAATTCTGAGCCACGTAGAAACGATCACCAATGATCTCTTCATCCATAGAAAGGATATAGCTTCCATACGGCACATAAAAGCTGAAGTTCCCGTAGAAATCGGTCATTGTAGCCATAGTATTGCCCAAAGTATCCGTAGTAAAGATCTTGATCCCCGAAAGGTCGAGGGTAGCCAGTACATCCTTGGAAAACTTTTCTCGATCAAGGACTACACTACCCGATACCTTCACTCCGCGTGTAAACGGCACATAGTACTGCTCGCCCACAATGTCGATACTGTCCATGGTGTAGGTAAACCATCCATCCAGATCCACAAGTGGAATGATCTTGTGCTCGTACGTTCCAACCGGTATATTTACAAATTTCCCCTTCCCGTTTTTATCGGTAAGGATCTCGTGCCCGTTTACCTTGATCACAATGTTCTCAAGCGGCACTTCGTCGTTATCCATGATCTTGTTGCCGTTGAAATCGAGGAATGCAATAAAGCTGGCATCTACATACTGTACTTTCCGCCATTTTTTTGGAAGAGGAATGCCGAACTCTTTTTTGATCCCAAAGGAAAGGAAGAAATTACCGGATAAGGTAGTCCTTTCTTCAGGCTCGGGAATATTTGAATAACCCTGGTATTGATAGAATTCCACTGCGCGTTCGTTGTTTCGAGCACTCAAACTATATAGGAAGCGAACATCAAAACGCCACCGGTTCTTCGTGAAATAATAAACTTGTGGACCAACATTGACATTGTTGGAATAGGATTGATTGTTCCAGCTGTGGTTCAACACCCATTCCGACACAAAGCGATTCGCCTTAAACACATATTGGTAATTCAAGCTGGAAAAAATGTACTGCGGATAGCGCGCTCCGTTGTAATGAAAGTTCTTCACCGCATTCATACCCAAAGGGCCGTAGTTGTAGCGCACATTCGCTGATAAAGTTCTCCAGGCCACCATGAAGAAGGTATTGGCTGTAAACAACTCGGGGTAATCCAGTGAATCACTGAACTTGTTGTAACCACCCATTACACTAAGGTTCAAGCGAAGGTTGTTATCCAAATCTGTAAAAGACTTGTGCATGAAGGTTGTAACGTCGTTTGCCCGCTAAAGGATTTTAGCATCCACGTTAGAGTCTATGAAATTTAGAAGCTGGTCAAAAACTTTTTCGATGTTGCTGATTTCATCAAGGTTGGCCACGATGAGCGAATGCTT